>JAZUJZ010000031.1:0-5840 GCA_045643025.1 Alphaproteobacteria bacterium | reverse complement strand
TAAATCAGCGTGTGTTTTAAGTTGCGGTGCGGGTAAATACACCAAGGACGGAAAAACCTGTACAACATGCCCAACGGGGGCCAGTTGTGATGGTACCAATTTCACATGTAATGCGGGATATACCAAGAGTGGTAATTCTTGTGTAAAATGTGATAAGGGAACCTATAAAGATGCAGCAGGAAACGGTGCTTGTTCGGCTTGTCCATCCGGAACAACAACAAAATCAACCGGTGCTATTACGGCGACTGAGTGTACCAAGTCCTGTAAAGATACACAATGGTTGAAGGATGGAACTTGCACAACATGTCCGACAAACGGTACCTGTGATGGCACAAACTTTACGTGTAAGGCCAACTACTACAAAAACGGTAATCTTTGCAGCAGTTGCGGCACAAACTACACCAGTCCGGCGGGTTCAACCTCTAAAACGGCGTGTGTTTTAAGTTGTCCAACCAATAAATACACCAAAGACGGAAAAACCTGCACAACATGTCCAACGGGGGCAACCTGTGATGGCACCAACTTTACATGTAATGCGGGATATACCAAGAGTGGTAATTCTTGCGTAAAATGTGATAAGGGAACCTATAAAGATGCAGCAGGAAATGGTGCTTGTTCAGCTTGTCCAGTGGGTAGCACAACAAAATCTACCGGGGCCACATCTGCCGCTGATTGTGAAAAAACGTGTAAAACGACACAATGGTTAAAGGATGGAACTTGTACAACATGTCCGACCAATGGCACTTGTGATGGAACAAACTTTACATGTAAGGCCAACTACTATAAAAACGGTAACCTTTGCAGCAGTTGCGGCACAAACTACACCAGTCCGGCGGGTTCAACCTCTAAATCAGCGTGTGTTTTAAGTTGCGGTGCGGGTAAATACACCAAGGACGGAAAAACCTGTACAACATGCCCAACGGGGGCCAGTTGTGATGGTACCAACTTCACATGTAATGCGGGATATACCAAAAATGGTAACACCTGTTCAAAATGTGATAAGGGAACCTATAAGTCTTCGGCTGGAAATGGTGCTTGTACGGCTTGTCCATCCGGAACAACAACAAAATCAACCGGTGCTATTACGGCGACTGAGTGTACTAAGTCCTGTAAAGATACTCAATGGTTAAAAAATGGAACTTGTACAACATGTCCGAGCAATGGTACCTGTGATGGCACAAACTTTACGTGTAAGGCCAACTACTATAAAAATGGTAATCTTTGCAGCAGTTGCGGTACAAACTACACCAGTCCAGCTGGTTCAACCTCTAAATCAGCGTGTGTTTTAAGTTGTCCAACCAATAAATACACCAAAGATGGTAAAACCTGCACAACATGTCCAACACATGCAACGTGTAATGGAACGACCTTTACTTGTAATACCGGATATGTTAAAAATGGTAATACTTGTAAAAAAGATACCCATAAAACATAGAGTATAGGGATAACCGGAAAAGACCCTTTTCTTAACGGAAAAGGGTTTTTTCTTGCATTTTTTTTTATTTTGTTATATGCTTGCCATGTTTTTTAATATATTTTAAGAAAGGAATAAAAATGGATTGTAAGTATCAATGTACGCCGGCGATTGAAGGCATGTGCCCCGTTGCCAAAGGTGCCAAACACGATTGTGCCCCCATTCCAGAAGAAGGAAAGTGGGTCAATTCTCATGCAATTACAGATATTTCAGGGCTGACCCACGGTTGTGGTTGTTGTGCCCCTCAACAAGGAACTTGTAAGCTCTCATTGAATGTGAAAGATGGTGTGATTCAAGAGGCCTTGGTTGAAACGATTGGTTGTTCCGGTATGACTCACTCAGCGGCGATGGCGGCTGAAATTTTACCCGGAAAAACTTTGTTGGAAGCTTTAAATACAGACCTCGTTTGCGATGCCATCAACGTGGCTATGCGTGAATTATTTTTGCAAATCGTTTATGGTCGGACACAAACGGCTTTCTCTGAAAAAGGATTGCCAGTGGGTGCCTCTGTGGCGGTTGCCGAAGCCATGAAATAAAACAGATGATTTTTTTGATCCCCATGTTTAAACGTGGGGATTTTTTATTTAAGAAATATTGACAAAAACACATTTTTTTGTTAATATATTCACCAGTTTAAATAAAGACAAAGAGGTTCCATGAAAATAAAAACAAAAGATACGGTTAATCAAACTTTAAGATTATATCGTTGGAATGTATCTGAACAATGGCGGCAAAATACGTTGGACGCTTCCTTTGAACGAGAGGTTTATCATAAAGGAAATTTGCGTATTTTTCAATCTGCCCATTGTGATGGTGAGAGTGTGATTTTTGAAACACCGGCTTATACATTAACGATTGGAAAACACGCTGTATCTGATTTATCGGGGCGACAAGCACAAAAGACAAATTTGTATGGGATAAACATTTATACGACAGATATGGAAAGTCATGTATATATGTCTGAGGAAGATGATACCGGTTGGCAACATATCAGTGGTAATCGTGATATGTTGTTTCATTTTTTGGAAAAAATACCGGATAAATATTTGTTGATTGCGAAAGATGAACAAGGCACTTACGTTTCTTCGCATTGGGAGAAAACGAATAGATTTCCTTTTGTTCGTGCCACCCATCGTCGAATGAAAGATTAAAATTATTTCTTATGTTGAGGCAGAAGAGGGGTATCCTCTGTTTCAGAGGATAGGAGTGAACCGTTGGAGATTTGTTGTAAAATTTTGGCGGGAGAAATACCTTTTTCCATTTGCTCTTGAATTAATTTTTCACTTAAACTTTTCATAGCGATTTCTTGAAAGGATTCATTTAATTTTTGTTTACCCTTAATTTTTTGTTCCATAAATTTTCGGTAAAATCTGGCAAATTCATAGACGGGGCTTCCTCCTTTGTGATATGAGTCCAACCCCTGTAAAGCTGTTTTTTGATCTACCAAGGCATAAATGCCGTCCCCACAAATATCCCGATATAAAATCCAATCATTGACCATTTCTTGTATTAAAAATTGTTCTAATAAGACAGGGTTGATTTCCCCAAAATCAATTTGTTTTCGGTGGGCATCTTTTTGAATGATTTTCAGTTGCGTTTGAAAAAAAATTTCTGTATCGGTTGTATGACGTTTGGGATTTAATAATGCACAGGTTGTCAGTAATGCGACGAGTGCCAGTTTTAATTCTTCATTGACTTTATACAAAAGTTTAGCCGGCATTTTTTTGACTTCAAAATTATTGGTGGCTTGATGTATGGCAAAGGAATTTAAACAGGCAAGAAGCTCAAACTGTTCCTCGGTTAAGGGGTGAGAGGAATAAATTCTATTTTGTTGTGCATTTTGAATAGCAGTTTCTAAAGAAACAGACATCATATTCTCCTTTTCTTTAAGAATACCACGAAATGTTGATTTGTCAAGGGATTATCTTATAATCACTTTGTATTGAATACGATGAGGTTGGACGGTTTCAATTCCTAAACGAGGTTTGTGGTCGCTTGCGAAGGCCAAAATATGTATTGATAAAGGCGGTTCTGTCTGAGAATAAAAGCACACCTCTCAAAATCCATCGGGGCTTCTTTTAAAGTGTATTTTTGTAAAAAATTGACAAAAAAGACATTTGATGATACAATAAAGCCCTTCGGAGATTTGAATGATAAATTTAGAAACGCTTTACATTTTTAAAAATAATGAAAAAGTAGTAGGCAATTATCTGTCGGATTATTTGCTCTATCAAGTTTATTCCCCGGAAGTTATTCGTCAAGCTCATACCCATTGGTCTGAATTCAGTTGGGCGATGCGCCAGAATGTGCCCGATGAAATTCAAGATTTGATTGTCAGAAATATATTTTTTTCTGATAAAGAATTACAACAAAAAATCAATGAATTTGAAATTAAACAAGCCGTTCGGATTTTAAAACAATATCAATCTTGTGATGTCCCGATTACCCAAAATCCGCACGTGGCACAAAATAGATATAATCTTTTGTCAAAAAAAGGTGAAAAAATCCTAAAAGTTTTGGAACAGGCCGAAAAACAAAAACATTTTTCAAATCAGATGGCTGATTTAGCGGTGGCATCAGCACATAAATTTTTGGGTAAAGATAGGTATTTTTATCGTCCGAAAATTACGAAAAAGGTCGCTGAGAAATTTGCTCTTCCTGCTACAAAATATTCGGATAAAGAGTATGGTTATATGTTTCCGGCAATTCAATTGACACGGGGATGCCTTAATAATTGTTCTCATTGTGATTCTCGGGCAAAACCGGTTTTATCACATATGCCATGGCCCCTTTTCCGTACATTGTATCGCCAATTTAATAAATACTATCGCCATTATCCACAAAAGGAATTAGATCTTTATTTCTCTGCTTTTTTTGCGGATTCGGATATGTTGGATTATGAGGAACCAATTTCTATGGTGGATTCGGGTGATGTTGGTTTATTTATCACGAATGAAAAGGGTGCCTGTCAATATTTAACAAAAGGTGTTAAAAATCAACAAAATAAACTTGCTTTGGCTAAAGCCCTTTATTCTGGACAAGCTGTAACGATTTCTTTCGTGGATACCCCAAAGGAAAATATGTCCCATAATTTGCAACAATTAAATGAAACATTAGATACAATAGAATCCCTTTCTGATAACAACACGAAACCTTGGATTTACCATTTACATTTAAAATCAGGTCCTTCTGTTTCTTCTGATGCTTTTCGGGGATATTCTTTTGAACAAAGTGTGATTTATAATTTAGGTAAAGCCAAAGATTTTCCTAAAGAAGAAGTCAGACAATTAAGTGATTCGGATTTTTTATCCAAAGTTGTCTTTTGTCCGGATGGCCAAGTGGATTGGCAGGAAATTCAAAATAATGAGGTTAAAAGAGTGCCGGCGGCCTGTCACTGTTTGTATAGGCAATTAGGACCTCAAATTCCCAAATGGCGTTTGTTTATGCGTCGCCATTTTCAAAAAACAAAATAGTTTTTTATCGTGCAATCGGTTTATATTTAATACGGTGGGGTTGGTCGGCTTCAATTCCCAAGCGACGTTTGCGATCGGCTTCATATTCGGCATAGTTGCCCTCAAACCATACAACCTGACTGTCGCCCTCAAAGGCCAAAATATGTGTGGCCAAGCGGTCTAAAAACCAACGGTCGTGGCTGGTAATAACGGCACATCCCGGAAAATCCACCAGGGCTTCTTCTAAGGCCCGTAAAGTATCCACATCCAAATCGTTGGTGGGTTCGTCCAATAACAAAACGTTAGCCCCCGATTTTAACATTTTGGCCATATGGACACGATTACGCTCTCCGCCGGATAACATACCGACTTTCTTTTGCTGATCTGTTCCCTTAAAGTTGAATTGGGAAACATAGGCACGGCTGGGAACTTCACGTTTTCCCAAAGTCAGCATATCGTTACCGTTTGAAATTTCCTGCCATACAGTATTATTATCATTTAAAGAATCCCGACTTTGATCCACATAGCCGAGTTTGACTGTTTCGCCCACTTTGAATGAGCCACTATCGGGCTTTTCTTGACCTGTAATAATCCGCATCAATGTTGTTTTACCCGCACCATTCGGACCAATGACCCCCACGATTCCACCGGCGGGCAGGTTGAAACTTAAATCATCAAAGAGCAGTTTGTCACCAAAGGCCTTGCGTAAATGTTCGGCCTTCAAGACCACATCTCCTAACCGAGGTCCTGCCGGAATCACAATCTGTGCGACATCGGGCACTTTTTCGTTGGATTTTTTAAGCAGTTCTTCATAAGCCGTAATACGGGCTTTAGACTTTGCTTGACGGGCTTTCGGATTAGAGTTCACCCATTCCAGTTCTTCTTTTAAGGTCTTTTGGCGCTTGTCTTCGGCA
>JAZUJZ010000030.1:0-4365 GCA_045643025.1 Alphaproteobacteria bacterium | reverse complement strand
GGTTTTCCATGTGCCACAAGCATGCTTCTTGTGCGCGTTTGGGTAAAGATAAGATACGTTTTTTAAGGTCAGCAATTTTATTCAATGTTTTTTTCATGTAATTCCTTTTAAAAATAAAAGAAGAGGGCGATAATTTTCCCTCTTCCTTGATTGGCTCCAGCGGTAGGGCTCGAACCTACGACCAATCGGTTAACAGCCGATTGCTCTACCACTGAGCTACGCTGGAATCAGTGGTCATTATAGCAAAAAGATTTTTAAATTGCAAGAGCTTTTTGCTAAAATCTTGGAGGCCGGTACCGGAATCGAACCAGTATAAAAGGATTTGCAGTCCTCTGCATAAGCCATTCTGCCAACCGGCCATCAAAACACTTTCATATTTACATGATTTTTGTTAAATAGTCAAGAAAAAAATTATGGTCAGTAAAAATATTTTTGAATTAATCGGTTTTTATTTGGTTGATTGACATTTGAATCTTTTTTTGATAAAATCCAATACAAAAAAGAGGAAATAAGTTCAATGAACAAGCAATATGTGATTGTTACACCTGTCAACAATTTAATTAAAGATAAATTAGATACATTTTTTATCCAACTATTGGATTCCATAGCTACTCAAACCTATCCAAATATATACCATATAGTTGTTGATGCATCCTCTGACAAAGAAACCCAAGAGCTTTTAGATCAATTGGGACAAAAATATCAAATTCATGTTGAAAAAGTTTTTGTTCCTGAAGGAACTAATTGGAAATATACCGCCATGAACTATGGGTTGTATTTTGCCCAAGGGGATTTTATTCAGTTTGTCCAGGCGGATTCCTTTTTGAATTCGCCTGATATGGTAAAAACGGTTGTAGAAGAAATGGATAAAAACGGGGCGGATTTTTCCTATGCAACTTGTTGGTCTATGAATAAAACAGGTCAGCGTTTTGAACATAAAGTTAAGTTGGAACAATTTTTTCGCTGTGTCCCCTTTGCATTTGATAGTTTAGTGGCTCGATTGGATTTTGCACAACAAGCGGCTAATTTTTATACAGAGTCTGATTATACGGGACAGTATGATTACTTTATTTCAACTTTATTATCGGGTAAAAAAGCAATTGAATATCAAAAGAATTTATTGACAGTGCGACGTTTTGGTGAGCCGGAATGTGAGAATGCCGATGAACAAGATAAAAAAAATAAATTAGTTCAAAAAGAAGCAAAAGAAACTATCTCAAGAATTTTCTTGGGGTATCAAGGACTGACCGAACAACAAATTTCAAAAATGGTTACTCAAGCACTGATACCTATTAAATATATAAACGCTTTGTTGCAAGATATGCATCCATTACTGGCACAACAAATTGCCAAAACATTTAATGATTATCCTCATCGTTTGGATCCTTTTATGAACTACAAAAAACAGGGATATAATGAAATTATTATTCCGCTAATTGGTATCGGGGATGCATTGATTTTTTCTGCTCTTGCACACAAATTGTCTGAAAAATTGGGACATAAAGTATTAGTTGGGCATAAACATCCCGAAATTTTACAAAATCATCCGGATGTGGTGGCGACTGATATTATTTATGATTCCCCTGACGCATTGGATCTGAACGATATTAAACAATTGGAAAAAATGGGGTTTCAACTTTTATATCCTACCTATTGGAATTCATACCCATATCCTAATCATTCAGAAAAATTTTTTCTTACTTATCCAAAACAGCACGTTATTGCCCAAGTGGCCAAAAGGCTGGGGTTATCCGGTCAAATTGAATTGAAGCCAAAGGTCTATTTAACGGATAAAGAAAAAGAATTTGGACGTTTTGCGCCTTCCAACAAAAAACAAATTGCAATTATGAGTACTGCCATTTCACCACGAAAACAGTGGCCTTATTACCAAGAATTGGTTAATCGTTTAAAACAAGATCCGACTTTGTATTTAGTGCAGGTTGGTGCCCCTGAAGATACAACTTTGTCTGGGATTGATAAAAATACAAATGGGAGATTAACCTTACGTGAAACGGCCGGAATTTTGTATAATTCAGATTTGTTTGTGGGACAAATTGGCTCTTTAATGCACTTGTCTCGTGCGGTGGATTGTCCGGCTGTTATTGCTTATTCCAGTTGTGAACCTGATTATATGGCACGTTACATTGCCAATATCAACGTCCATCCAAGATGTCCTTGTTTTTTATCGCAAACAGGAAAATGTGATAAAAATTGTGATCCTTGTATGAATCAGAATCCTTATTGTTGTTCAAACACGATTATGGTTGAAGATATGCTTGCAGCCGTTTACGAACAATTAAAAAAAGGAAAGGAAAATTTGCCGGTGGAAACAGTGACTGTAAAACCCGGTCCATACAAATATAGTATAAAAGAATATTTAAAACGTTATAACGGTTGCTTTCATTTAAAAAATCTCTAAAAAAATCACCAAGAAATATTTTATTGTAAGTTATTGAATTATATTGTTATTTTAGTAGGAGACACACCATATAAAGTGTCGCATAATTTATATTATGTATAACATAAATTATAATTAAAGAACAATCTTATTTATCAAACTATGTCAATAAATTGATTATTTTTCTATTGCTTTACGCAAAGCGTGGATAGGAATAATGTTTCTAATTTTTCCGTTAAATTTACGTAAATTGAATGGCAATTTATTTTCAGGTGTTTCATTCACCTGTTGCAGCAATAAAGAGTCCATAATCGTATCAAAAGCATACATTCCCTCTAGTTGAGTTATATCAAAACTGACTTGTCCATCTTTTAAAATACATAATGGAGAATGTTCTGTCCGTTCATTGTTCGTCTTTTTTGCAAATAAGCGTGTCCATAACGCTAATTTACTTTCACTGCCAATCACGACCAAGTGTTTGTAATCTTTAATGGCCGCAGTATCCGTTAATGTTTCCGGATTGACCGAAGCCCATTTTTCTTTTATTTGAGCCGGTTGTTTATAATAACTTTTAACGTATTCATTTAAAATTTTTCCCGCCTGAACAGAATAATTTTCACGACCGGTTAAAATTAAATCCGGTTTTGGCAAAACATCTTTCGGCCATGTAAAATTAAAATTTCCCTTTGAATCAACCAAATAAGCGGGTCTTGCCCCTGTTAAATTCATCAAAATCATAGAAGAACGGGAAATATCATTAATCCCCTCGTCTGTAATTTCTTGAACTTTTGTTTTATCGTTTTTACGTGTTTTTGGATTCAAAATTAAGGTGACAATCATCAAACTCCTCCTGTTTTTATAGGATATTGTAGCACCGTTTTTGATTTTTGTCAAGTTTTATATATTTTGTTGAATCCAATTTTCTAATTCTGTTTTTGAATGGCCTCCATTTAATTGGGCTTTCACCTGACCATTCTTAAATAAAATTAAATGTGGGATACTTTGAATTTCGTATTTATCTGAAGTTTTTGGGGCCTCATCAACATCTACTTTATATACCGATAATTTATCGGACATTTCATCGGCAAGTTCTTCCACAAAAGGGAGCATTTGCCGACAAGGACCACACCAAGTCGCAAAAAAATCCACCAATACGCTTTTTTCAGATTTCAACACTTTTTCGTCAAAATTTGTATCATTAATAATTTCCATGTTTTCTCCTTTTTTGGTTAATATATATTTTTTTTAATATACTGTCAAGTATTCGTTATATTGAACACATTTGATAATTTGGCCAACGTCCATACACCAATTCATCTAAAGAATCGACCGGTTCTTCCATTAATGAGGCATAGACCCAATAATTAATTAAAATTCTTTCTACAAAGGATCTGGTTTCCCTGGAAGGAATAGTTTCTAAAAACAACAAAGGATCGTCTTTGTAATTCATTTTTTTTAACCAACGATTTAAATTTCCCGGACCGGCATTATAGGCCACGGCCAATTTCATCAAATTGTTTTGAATCGAATTAGAATTGAGTAATTGTTTTAAATAAGTTTGTCCCAATGTTAAATTATATTCCGGATCTTTTAAGTTTTTTTCATTGTATTCACACGTCAGACTTTTGGCCAATTCTTTTGCGGTTTTTGGCATAATTTGCATTAACCCGATTGCTCCAACCAAACTTTTTGCCCGATAATTAAAACAAGATTCTTGGCGGACGAAAGCAAAAACCAACGCTTTATCAACCTCCCAGCCATTTTTTGGGCACCAATCCGGAACAGGATAACGATCTTCGGCCCCATCCAACCTGCCCGTCAATCCTTTCAAGACAGATTCATATCCTGTATCACAAGCAATTTTCCAAATTTTTGCTCTATCATTTACTTCGGAATCTAAATATAACTTTGAAATTTCCTCCGAGGCCCACTGTGTTTTTTCCAATTCATCCAAAAGATAAAATCTG
>JAZUJZ010000029.1:0-6643 GCA_045643025.1 Alphaproteobacteria bacterium | reverse complement strand
CTTTTATGTGCCTCATGAACTTGCTTACATAAGGAATACTTAATATGCCACTCTACCAATTTTTGCAATTCATCGGCCGTAATGGTATTCTTTTTTGAGATGACGTTCTTTTTCTGTGACATCTGTTTCCCCCCCTCTTTTTTAAGGTAAAGATAACAAATTTTATTTATTTTCACAAGTCTTTTTCCAAAAAGATTGCTTTTTTTTTGAAAATGAGTAAAGTAATTATCGTGAAAAAGATATTTTGTATTTTATTTTGTTTTTGTTTAATATCCTGTGTCAGTCCTTATTCTGCTACAAATTTAACGGACTTAACAGGTAAATCTAAAACACAGATAAAACTCAGTTTTGGTTCCCCGACTATTGAGCACCATGAGGATAATGCCAGTTTATGGGTATATTATAAAAACGGGTGTTCTTCTTTAATCTTTTTTGACCAAGAAGGCATCGTTCAGCACGCCGAATTACGTGGGGACTGTTGATATCCTTTTCTTATAAAATAACACTTGATTTTTATCATAAAAAACTGTATAATGCCTGTCAGGTTGGATTTATAGATACCTCGAAAGGAGGGAGAATTATGGTAACCATCGTTGTGCGCGACAATAATGTTGAGCAGGGTTTGCGTGTTTTGAAACGCAAAATGCAAAAAGATGGCCTGATGCGTGAATTACGGATGCGTAAATTCTACGAAAAACCTTGTGAAAAAAGAAAGCGCAAGAAAGAAGAATGCATTCGCAGAACTCGTAAAAATCAACGCAAACGGTTTTTTGCCGAAGGATATTAATCCTGTTGAAATTAAAAAAGGGTCCCTGATTCGGGACTCTTTTTTTCTTGCTTTTTATAAAAAATAGTTTTAGAAATATTCATAACGGGAGGATTTTATGAAAAAATTATACTTGATGGTTTGTTTATGTACACTGGCGACCGGGGTTCAAGCGTCAGATATTACCAACCCTTTTTATTTACCCACCCAAGGACAATTGGGCATCATCACATCAGGTGGCTTTGAAAAAAATCAAGCCAAAGCCAATCCTCTCTTAGGGGGATATCAATCCATTTCATATGACACATCTGTTCAAGCAGAAATACAATACGGTTTAACCAATTCCGTTTCTGTTGTTGCCAATGTGGGAAATGTTTTTGATAAAACAAAAGACACCATGGTCACAGAAACATCCGATAAAAATCTGTCCGGAGCCATGGGATTGGCTTGGAATTTATTAAAGGGCCCCACACGTTTACAACTGATGGCCGCCTACAACCAAAGTAATTCCGGATATAAAGCCATTCAAGCCGAAGCCAAAACCGGTTATCAATTCAAAACATTTTTACCCTATGCATCCGTTGGAGAAACATTCCCGATAGATCAACCGGATGTTTTTTCTAAGCCCCAATACAATGCCAAATTTGGTATTTACCAAGGTCAATGTGAGGTATGGGCGTTAGATACAGGCATCCGTTGGTTCCATGATGAATTTGGGGAACAAAGGGGATGGAATGCCGAAGTGGAGGCGTCGTATTATCTGAATCCTCAAACTACTTTGGGAATTTGGGGGACTTATCTGATAGATGGAAAAGCAAAATATGACACAGAATTACGTGATAAAGCGGCAGGCGTGCGCTTACGTTGGTTTTTAGGATAGAGTTTCAGGTAATTTCTTCTTTCTGTTAAAGGGAACTTTTTTGTGTTTGACTTTTTGGGGTTTTTCCGTTAAAATATCCCCATAAATCAACGATAGGATGAATCACGATGAATATGAAATTTTTTCTGAACCAACAACTGGTTCAAACATTAAAAACGTTAGGTTATGAGGTCAATGATGCTTTGGTATCACAATCCAATCGTCCCGACCTGTCAGATTACCAATCTAATGTGGCAATGTCCTTAGCCAAACAATATCATAAATCTCCCGTTGAAATTGCCCGGCAATTAGCGGAAAGTTTAGAAAAATCTTCTTTTTTATCCGGTATTCGTGTTGATGGTCCCGGATTTTTGAATATGAAATTATCCGATGATGTTTTATTACAGGATTTGGACATAAACATTCCCCCATCCGATCATACCGTTGTGTTGGATTATGGTGGTCCGAATATTGCAAAGGAAATGCACGTCGGGCATTTACGTGCCGCCATTATCGGGGAAAGTATCAAAAGAATTATGCGTGCAATGGGTGATAAAGTTATCGGTGATGTTCATTTTGGCGATTGGGGAACCCCTATTGGAATGTTGATTGCCCAATTAAAAAGGGAACAAAGTGCCTTAAAATACTTTCAACCGGATTTACAGGGTGATGACCTACACATGAGTATTTCGGATATTTCTGCCCTTTACAGACGTGCAGCCGCCAATTTTAAGGAATCCGATGATTTTAAAGAAGAGGCCCGTGTTGCCACCTTTGATTTACAAAACGGCCATAAAGGATATTTATCGTTATGGAAAGTCTTTAAGGATGAATCCGTTAAAGCCGTCAAAACAAATTATGACAATCTGGGGGTTACTTTTGATTTATGGATGGGCGAAAGTGATGTCAATGATATTTTGCCATGGTTGATTTCCGATTTACAACAAAAAGGATTTGCCGAGTTATCCGAGGGGGCTTTAATTGTCAAACTATCCCCCAAAAACAATCGGGAAAGAGCCCCTTTAATTTTAAAAAAATCAGATGGGGCCTATACCTATGCAGCAACCGACTTAGCCACCATTATTCAACGTATGAAGGATTTCCACCCCTCTCATATTTTATATGTTGTGGATGCCCGTCAAAAAGAACACTTTGAACAAGTTTTTGAGGTGGCGCAAATGGCCCATTATGTAGATGAATCTGTTTCATTGGAACATATTGCCTTTGGAACAGTCAATGGGGCAGATGGCAAGCCATTTAAAACAAGAGCCGGTGGTGTTATGAATCTGAAAGACCTGATTCAATTATCTATAGATAAGGCCTATGAAAATATTCCCCAAGATATGGATGTCGAGCAAGCCAATCAACAAGCCCATCAAATTGCCATTGGGGCCTTAAAATATCAAGATTTAAAAAATGGTCGCACATCGGATTATATCTTTGATACCGAAAATTTTACAAAATCCGAAGGAAAAACAGGGGCCTATATTCAATATGCCGTAGCCCGTATTAATTCCATTTTGGAAAAATCACAGATTCCAGAATCGGATATTTCATCGGCAAAGGTTCAAATAACACATCCTTTAGAACGACAAATCCTTTTGACACTTCATCGTTATATGGAGGCATTGGAGTTGGCTTATCAAAAAAGAGAACCCTCTGTTATCAGTGAATATGTCTATCAATTAAGTCAAAACTTCAGTTCTTTTTATTCTGAATTGAAAATTAATGGTGAACAGGATAAAGGCATTCGCTTATCAAGATTAAAACTGATTTTTTGGGTAAAGCAAATTTTAAGATTAAACCTTCATTTGTTGGGAATTGAATCTCCCGATAAAATGGTCAATAAAAAAACTTAAAATTATTTTTCCAACACGACCACAATTTCAATATGATCAGAATAGGTAAATTGATCTACGGGGATCACAGAGATTATTTTCCATCCGTTCGTATTCAAAATTTGAATATCTCTGGCGGCCGTTTTCGGGGCACAAGAAACCATAATGATTTTTCCGGATTCCAATCGGGCTAATTCTTTGGATTGGGCAAGTGCACCGGCACGTGGAGGATCCATTACAATTAAATCCACATTTTCCAATTCTTCCGCTGTTAAAGGACGACGAAACAAATCACGCACAATTCCATTTGGCCCCAACCAACTCACAGCTTCAGCTACAGAATCATATCCCGTTGTTTGAATTCCCTTAGCCAATAACGGTTTTGTGAATGTACCGGCGCCACAAAATAAATCAACAGCCAAACGGGAATTCCCCGCAGCCCCTAAGACCAAATGAATCAGGGCATTTTGTCCCTCTAAACTAGGTTGAGCAAATTGTTCTGCGCCCGCTGAACCATATACTCCCCTCTCAAAAATGGGGGTATTATTATAAATCAATCTGGCAATGTCCAAATACTGATTTAATTCAGATAAGTGCTCCAATTTTTCTAAATCAGGAATTCCCGTTTGATCTTTAATATGAATATCTAATCCTGCCGGTGTTTCCAACAAATAAATATCTCCACGAGTTCCTAATTTTCCGACTAATTTACGCAGTGTCGGAATAATTTTATTGAGATTCCTTTTTAACAAAGGACAACTGTTAATTTCAACAATTTGATGACTTTTTGCCGCATTAAATC
Source organism: Alphaproteobacteria bacterium (assembly GCA_045643025.1). Classification (GTDB taxonomy): domain Bacteria; phylum Pseudomonadota; class Alphaproteobacteria; order CAAHEQ01; family UBA3637; genus UBA3637. Next base: position 2,378 of record JAZUJZ010000029.1, on the reverse strand, counting down.
CCAGCAATCCTTTTGCAAAAGAAAAACTACACCGACGTCTTGTTCCCGTTGGAATTAAAATCATCGGATTCAGTTGAACCTGCAAATGATGATCTTGAAAATTTCGGAGAATAAAATTTTCCTTTTTGTGAATATAATCTTGTTCGGTTAAGTCCTGCCAAACACAGCCACCACACAAACCAAAATAGGGACATTTTTCCTTTAACATAGGGGGCATTATATACCAAAAATCTCCTTTTGTCAAAACAGGACTTGACTTTTCACCATTTTGGCTGTATCATATACAGCATACGAACATTCGTTCGCTCTTTTATTCCCATTTATTTTTGAAAGGCCTTTTCCATGCAATTGCAGGATTTGAAGAAAAAAACACCGACAGAATTATTAAAATATGCCGAGGATTTGGGCATTGAAAATGCGGCCAGTATGCGCACCCAAGATATGATGTATGCCATATTAAAGCATTTGGCAGAAACCGAAACGACTTTATTGGGGGAAGGCGTCTTAGAGGTCATGCCCGACGGTTTTGGTTTTTTAAGATCTCCTGAGGCCAATTATTTAGCCGGTCCGGATGATATTTATGTTGCTCCTCAACATATTAAAAAATGGGGATTAAGAACCGGTGATACGGTCAGCGGTCAGATTTCTGCCCCAAAGAATAATGAAAAGTATTTTGCTCTTGACAAGATTGATTTGGTCAATTTTAACGATCCGGAAAAGTTACGTTATCGTGTCAATTTTGATGACTTAACACCCTTATATCCGGAAACCCCCATTAAAATGGAACACCCCGTTGAAGATACCAAAAAGAAAGATTATACAGATCGCATCATTGATTTAATTTGTCCGCAAGGATTCGGACAACGTTCTTTAATTGTTGCCCCACCTCGGACAGGTAAAACCATTATGCTCCAAAATATCGCCCATGCGATTTCGGCCAATTATCCAAAAGCACATTTGATTATGTTATTAATTGATGAACGTCCGGAAGAAGTAACAGATATGATTCGTTCTGTGAAAGGGGAAGTCATTTCCTCTACCTTTGATGAACCGGCGGCTCGCCACGTTCAAGTGGCCGAAATGGTCATTGAAAAAGCCAAACGTTTGGTAGAACACAAACAAGATGTAGTCATTTTATTGGATTCAATTACACGTTTGGCACGTGCCTATAATACGGTTGTCCCCAGTTCCGGTAAAGTTTTAACCGGTGGTGTGGATGCGAATGCCTTGCAAAAGCCAAAACGTTTCTTTGGGGCGGCCCGTAACATTGAAGAAGGTGGCAGTTTAACTATCTTTGGAACGGCCTTGGTGGATACAGGTTCCCGTATGGATGAGGTTATTTTTGAAGAATTCAAAGGAACCGGTAACAGTGAAATTGTGATGGATCGAAAAGTATCCGATAAGCGCATTTTCCCAGCCATTGATGTGACAAAATCAGGAACCCGTAAAGAAGAACTTTTGGTTGATAAAAATAAGCTGCCAAAAATGTGGATGCTCCGTCGAGTTCTTATCCCGATGGGTGTGACGGAATCTATGGAATTTTTATTGGAAAAATTAAAATTCACCAAAGACAATGATGACTTTTTTAATTCCATGAATCAATAAATAAAAGTCCCGTTCAGACGGGGCTTTTGAATTTATCTTGTTTTTGAAAAGAGTCTTTTGAAAAAGAAGGGCTTTTTGGTTGGAAGCGGGTGTGCCTTAAAATAATTTTGAAGTAAAGCCCTATTTTCTTCGCCAATATTTTTTTTGGCCCATTCTTCATTTTGCACTCCGTCCCGTAAATTGATATCAAAAAACATTGTTTTTTCATCAGGATTTACTCCCTCGGCTAATAACATTTCGGTAAGTTTTGGATGTTTAGAATAAAGAGTCAAATCTAATAATGAAAATTTTTTCTTTTTATTCTTTTTATTTTTATAAACAAAAGGTGTCTTTAAATCCACATAATACTTTTGAAAGAGTTTGAAGGCATGAATATCCCCCTTCATACAGGCCCGAACAACGGGATCTGTATTCACATCTTTTCTTTCAAGTTTTGCGCCTCTTAAAAACAATAATTCGGCGGTTTTGAGTCGCTTTCTTTTGAGTGCCAGTTCCAATGCCGTTTGATCGTTTTCTTTGGCTTCATTGACATTGATCCAAGATTCCGACAGAATTTTTGCACATAATTTTGTTTGTCCCAAAGCCGCCGCATTAGCCACAACATACTCTTGTAAAGATTTAAGTTTGTCTGCATAAAGTGTAATAGTATCATAAACAAAAGACTCTTTATGACATATAGTACCCAATCTTTGACACATTTGTGTCCAAGGGTCTAATTCAAACAACTGATTTAAGGTTTGTATTTGTTGGGGATTCGCATTGGCCATAATCCA
>JAZUJZ010000028.1:0-12871 GCA_045643025.1 Alphaproteobacteria bacterium | reverse complement strand
CTTTATTACCATTAGCTAATTTATGCACAAATTTTGTATAAGCTAATTCTTCTGGAATACCTGATTTAATATCATCAGCAAATTTTTGAATTTCTTTTCCTTTATCTTTCCATAATAGCTTAGCAGTTTCTTTTGCTTTTGTTTCATCAAATTGCCCTTCTTTTGTAACAGGAATCCATTTAGGCATAGAATTCTGTTTTACTTCAGTCGTTCCTTGAATTGATATAGCATTATTATTGATTAGCGTCTGTTCTGCTTTTGTTGGTAGAATTGTAGCTCCTGTTGCTGCTATGATACTTGCTACTAGATTTTTTACGTGGGACATTTTGTATTTCTCCTAGTTAGATGAAACTAATTTTGTTATTTTACCACAGAAATCTGAATCTGTCAAATTTTACATACCTTTTATTGTTTGAGGGAGGCATACTTAAAAGCTTACTTGGAAGTTATTATTAGACATATTTACCCCTGCCCTCAAAACGTTCAAATGTTAGCACGAGTTTCAAACTGCATCAAAAATCTTCAAAAATATGAAACGTAATAAAATCAATCACTTATTGCAAAACGAGTTCGATTATTGATAAAAATAGGCCTCTTTTGAAATGACTGCAATCGAACCAGTATAAGCCCTTTTAAACAAAAGAAAAAGTCGCCATTTTTAGCGACTTACCTAACTTGGCTGGGGCGGCTGGATTCGAACCAACGAAATGGCGGAATCAGAATCCGCTGCCTTACCACTTGGCGACGCCCCAAAGGATATTTTTATATTATCAAATCTTCTCAAAAAAAGCAAGGATTTTCAGACAAAAATAAGGGGAACGGTTGTTCCCCTTTGTTTATCCTGTTCACATTAAGCACTTTTCTTTTTGAAAGTTGCAAAACGTTTATTAAATTTCGCCAACTGACCACCACTATCAATTAAACGATACACGCCCGTCCATGCAGGATGTGCCAAAGGATCAATATCCAAACGAACTTTATCACCTGCTTTTCCCATTGTTGAACGTGTTTTAAATTCACTACCATCTGTCATGATAACAGTGATTTCATGATAATCAGGATGTATATTTTTCTTCATCGTTTAACTCCTAGCTTTTATTCGTTGGCGAGATTATACCCGTTTTTTCAAAAAAAATCAAGCATTTTTTTTAAGAAAAATTATTTTTTCCAAGAAATCATTGGATTTCCACGAATTTCAACTGTTTTACAACGACTGTTTTGACCGGAAATAATTTGAAAAAAAGATTGGGGTAAATGGAATTCAGAACTTAAAAACTGAATCAATGCCTCATTGGCACGTCCTTCTATCGCCGGTGCCTGAACCGAAATACGCCAATGGGTGTTATTCCACATGCCATGTACCCCCGTTGTTTTAGCACGAGGGGTTAAACGCACCTGTAATAATGTTTTACAAGTCAAGTTTATTCCTCATGATTTTAATTTCGGAACGCAAATGACGCACTTCCATTTGTAATTCCGTCATTTGGGGAACCAAGGCCTCAATGACCAAATCCACTGTTTCTTTTTGATGAACTTTTTGACGATATGTTTTAAAAATATTTCCCAAAATGCACAGGGCCATATATAACAAAACGATGTTACATATGCCAACAGAAACGAAACGTGTTACCTTGGCAAAAATCAGTGTCAGATTCAAATATCCCCAATGGCTGACATGGCTTAATAAAGCCCCCAAATACTCCGCCATCGTCCGAAAGTCAGGGAAACTGGTTAATGTTTTCAAAAAATCAACAGATTCTTCATGCGACACCGTCAATTGTGTATTTTGTGCCAAACCAAAAAAATGCCATATATTTTCGGGTAAAACGTGATTCACCCAATAATAGGAAACCAAAAACACAACAATAAACATCCACTGGGTTAAAATACTGCTCAACAAACGTTTGAATTTTGTATAAATAGATTCTGCCATTTTTCCCCCTTAAAAAAAACTGTATGGATCAATATCCACCCGCATATCTATTGATGCGGGGATTATAGCGTGATCCAACCATAAATGCAAGTAATTTTGTAATTTAATCTGTTTGGGGGCTTTAATGAGTAAGCGATAGCGATATTTTCCCTTTAAACGAGCCAAAGGCGCCACAACGGGCCCCAAAATTTCAACCCCTGACTGAAGGGGAGAATGGCGCATTAATGTTTGAATAAAGGCATACGTTTTTTGTTGATTTTTACCACTGATAATGACAGAGGCCAATTTACCGAACGGGGGCATTTTTAACAATTGTCGGGCTTGAATTTCTTCAGTCAAAAAATCATCACGATTATTTTTCTGCAGGGCCTGAATAATTAAATTTTCAGGATTATAGGATTGTAACAAAGCCATCCCTTTTTTCTGTTCACGTCCCGCACGTCCCATGACTTGTTGTAATAATTGAAAGGTGCGTTCCGAGGCACGTAAATCGCCCCCCGATAATCCCATATCGGCATCAATCACCCCTACCAAAGTTAGGTTTGGAAAATGATGTCCTTTGGCCAAAATTTGTGTTCCGACCAAAATATCCACCTCTCCCGAATGCACCTGCTCCATCACACTTTCAAAATCAGCCGGATGCAACATTGTTTCTGAGGTAATTTGTAACAAACGGGCCGATGGAAATAAAGTGTGCACTTCCTCGGCCACCCGTTCCACACCGGGACCACAGGATACCAAGTTTTCTTGATGACAAACAGGACAGACCTGAGGCATTGCAAGACGATACCCACAATGATGACATTGCAGGTGCGAGGTGGACTTATGCTGAATTAACCATGCACTGCAATGGGGACACTGCATCCGATGACCACAAGTCCGGCATAACACCAAGGGGGCATATCCACGACGATTGAGAAACAATAACGATTGCTCCTTATGGGCTAATCGTTCCGATAAAGCATCTGCCAAATCTTTTGAAATAAATTGAATCGGGCCTTTTTTCTTATTACGCATATCCACCAAATGAACATCCGGTAATTGAGCCGAGGCAAATCTTTCCGGTAAGATAACATGATGATAATCTTTTTGCAGGGTATGAACATAGGTTTCTACACTGGGGGTCGCACTGGCTAATATAATCGGACAATGGGCAATTTTGGCCCGCACAATAGCCATATCCCGTGCATGATATAAAACACCTTCTTCTTGTTTAAACGAAGCGTCATGCTCTTCATCCACGATAATGAGGCCTAAATCCGAAAAAGGCAAAAACAAAGCCGACCGAGCCCCTACAATCACTCGGGCTGTTTGATTACGAATACTTTCCCAAGTATCACGCCTTTGTTTGGGCGTTAAACCGGAATGCCAAACCGCAGGTTTAACACCAAATCGTGCTTCAAAGCGATTCAACCAAGCGGTTGTTAAAATAATTTCAGGCAACAACACCAAAATTTGTTGTGAGGTATTTTCCAAAATATCAGCAATTTTTTCAAAATAAACCTCCGTTTTACCTGAACCTGTCACACCATCTAACAAGGCCACTTGAAACCCTTTTAACTGTCCCAACTGCTGCACAGCCAAATTTTGTGCAGGAGAAAAATGCACCGAGGCATAATGAGGATTTGGTTCCAAAAAGACCAAAGGTTTCTTACTCACTTTCCCTATTTCACCATGCAGGGCCATTTTCAAAACGGCCCCCAAAGGAGCCATTGTATATCCCGCCACCCAATTCACGAACTGAATTGTTTGGGCATTTAACAAAGGTTCAGGTAAAACCTGTCTAATCGGTTTTAATTTTTTTTCATCAAAAGTTTCATCGGGTGTTTTATCCCAGACAACACCCAATAATATTTTTTTACCGAGGGGGGCCTGGACAAATGTTCCCACAGGTAAAGGATACTCAACCTGATAATCATAACACCCTAAAGCCACGGGAAACAAAACGGAAACTCGTTGCATTTTCTTTTTTTTTCCTCTAAACTGAAACCATCATAGGATACACAAAATGCAAACACAATTCAAGCCCTTCAATGAAACCACCTCTCCCGTTATCCAAAATATTATTGGACAATGGACACAGTATCTTGAAGCCCAACGCAGATTATCCCCAAAAACTGTTAATGCCTATTTGGAAGATTTAAAAGAATTTTTCAGTTTTTTAAATTTCTCATTGAATAAAAATATAGGAAAAGAAGATTTGGAAGAACTTATGATTACGGATTTTCGTGCTTTTTTATCTTGGCGCCGACAAAATCAGATTGAAGCCGTTTCCATTGCCAGGGGCCTTTCCAGTTTAAAAAACTTTTTCAAATTTTTAAAAGGAAAAAATATTTTACAAAATGATGCTGTGATGTCAGTAAGGTCTGCACGCATCAAAAAACACCTGCCCCATCCCCTTTCTGTAGAACAAGCACAAAAGTTTTTAAAAACCGCCGAAACAATCAACAAAAAAAAATGGGAATCCGATCGAGATAAAGCCCTATTTACATTAATGTATGGATGCGGATTGCGTATTGCGGAAGCCCTTGCATTAAATATAGATGATGTGTCACCGATGCCGGATACTCTGTGTATTCGGGGAAAAGGTAATAAAGAAAGACTGGTTCCCCTGTTACCATCGGTGCAAAAAACGTTGCAACACTCTTTAGATTCTCATCCATTTTACAGTGAAAAAAGTCCTTTATTTGTGGGGGCACAGGGAAAACGCCTCAATCCCGGTGTTGTTCAACGCACCGTTCGTAAAATCAGAAATTTAATGGGACTTCCCGATACCGTTACCCCACATGCTTTACGCCACAGTTTTGCCACCCATTTATTACAAAACGGGGGAGATTTACGATCTGTGCAAGAATTACTAGGCCACGCCAGTTTGTCTGCAACACAACGTTATACAGAAATTACCACCGAGGATTTGGAACGCACCTATCAACGGGCACACCCAAGAAAAAATTATTCCTCTTCTTGATAGATGTCTTCAAACAGAGTGAATTTTGTTTCTTTATCCACCTCAAATTGACAATTATTTCCCTGCCAATCCCAATCAATAACATGATTGTTACGAGTAAATACCCGTAAATCACAGTATTTTAATTTGTTGTCCACTCTTTCTTTAATAATTTGTTCATGCATAAAAATATACCCAATCACACCATAATTATACTTTTCTGCCTTCGTAGGCGTTCCAAAATTATCAAATAAATCCACCACACTTTGCCCATAATAAATCTGATTACGAGAAGTATCAGAGGTCTTATAGGTAAATCCCTGGCACGCCATTAACATCATTAATCCACAAAAAATCAATAGTTTTTTCATTTTCCATTACCCTGACCAAACAACAGGTTAATTCTATTCCAAATATCACCGGGCACACTATGAGGGGCCCCTTTTTGGAATAAGACCGTATTCAATAAAATATCCTTTTGACTAAAGCCCTGTTTTTCCCTTTGGGGTAAATACCACCCGTCAAACTCGGCCTGTAAATGATTCTCACCGGTTAAAATTAATTTACCCGTCCGAACAAAATAGGGTTCCACATTTGAACGAAACAAATCAAAAATCGGATTGGGAATAACATCTGAAATCATCGGCATTTCAGACACTTTTAAAGTCGTTGAGGAAACCCCTACACCTTTATCGGAAATATCCAAAGCAACGGTTAAATTACCCAAGCCCCCCGTAATCTTGATATTTTCTAAATCCAGATAGGGGACAAAATCATTCATCATAAAATCTTCTTTTGTTTTCAGATAAATTAATGCGCTGGGATTCGTTAAAGAAATCGTGGCGCTGGTCAAAGATAAATTTTGATTTCCCAAATCTGCCCCAATATTGAACAAACGCAAATCCTGATTCACTACTTGGAAAGTAGAGGTTAAATTGCTTAAAGTTAACTCTTGCATTAAACTGGCGATAAAAAACATTTGATTCGGGGCCGTCACAAAAGGAACAACGGATTGCAAAGCAATAACCGTATTTAATCCTTTAATTTTCGTTTTATTCCAATCAAAGGAAACATCTTTTAATCCTAAATACAAAGGACCAGCCACATTATTTTCACCGGTAAACTGAATACGACCAGATGCCGTCAATTCTCCCGATACATTGGTTAATTGAGCAGGAAATAAATCAGAAATATCACTTAACGGAGCAGATAATTTTTCCAACTGCACCTTTGACAGAGCAAAGTTTCCGGAAAAACTGCCCTTAAACGGATGGAAAACACCCTGTCCGGCCAACGCAATCCCCGTATCTTGAATCTTAAGTTTAATAGAACTTTGTCCGTTGACAGACACTATTTCAGCCTGAACGGGCTTTTTAATCAAGCCGGAAGAAGTTGTTACACTCTCGGCCGTAAAACGAACAGGACTGGTTTCGTCAAAGATGTTATCCGAGGAAAAAGCCACCTGTTTCAATGTCATATTCGTTGTTGTTAAATTGCCACCGGATATATTCACTGATAAATTGGAATTTCCTTGTTTTTGAGAAAAACTCCCCTTTAAAAGCATTTTTTTGGCAGATGCATCCAATGTATTAGCCGCCGTATTCAAATACCCCCGCGTTTCACATTGAGAAATTTGGGCATTCATTTGTAATTCGGGCGTTTGAAATTGTAAAACAAGATTTTCCTTTCCGTCCGGAACAATAACCAAAGAACGTGTATCGGTCAATGCAATTTTTTGTTCCTTCAGATTCAAATCTAACTCATTTAACTGTAAAGAACTTTCTTGGCTAAGTTGATAGGAACATTTCCCCTCAGAAAAAAAGCATGAAAGGGTCCCGTTAAAAGTGCCGTCAAATCCGGAAAGAAGGACGTTGTTTTGTTTTAAGCGCCGAATGTTCACAGAAAGCGGATCCTTGGTCGTCACATGTCCCTTTTCATCAATAGACAAATTTTTAAACCCAACCGTCATATCCACCAGCGCTTCATGGGAGACGGCATCACCCGCCACATTTTTATGCACCAAAATGAATTCCCCATCATATCCGGATGTCCCTTTTGTTAAAGTCAATGTCATATTCTTTACACTGTAGGCATAGGTCAATTTGAATTCCGCCTCTAATTTTTGAATCTCGTTTTCGGATAAATCAGCGGTGATTTTACCTTCCACTTCTTCCTCCGGAGAATTGGGTAAATTTAATAACCCTGATGTAATGGTCACATCAACATGACGATTATTTTCATTACCGGAAATAAGCATATTTCCCAATAAACTCAAAAAATCTTCATTCACATTAAAATTGACGGAAGTCTGTGGCTTTTGTGTATAATCCCCCGTAATCGTAAAAGCCACCGGAATTGTCAGATTTTTTCCCAACACGGTCAAAACGGCATTACTGACCGTCAAAGAATTTACTTGAATACTTTTTTCATCATCAGAATTAAAATGCGCAAACAGTTCTGAGACCCATTGTAAAGTATTTTTTTGCCCCGTCTGTAAATTCATTTTCAATCCGTCAATATCCAAGGCCAAAATTCGATTTTTCAAAAAATCACCAAAGGTAGAATGCACCCGAATATCCGGAACCTGATACAAATTTTGGGTATCATGTAAATTCACGATATTGATTTGACTTAAAGAATAATCCACCATTTTCAAACTGTCATACTGAATATTATGTTCTTTGAAAAAGTTTTCAAGTTTTAAGGGAAGTTCCACAAAACTGGTCAGGCACAAAAAGAGGGTCAATAATCCAGACACATACAAAATCGCCATCCAGGTATGCCAAATCAAAGCCAAAACACGAAAAGCGCCTTCATTGGAACGACGTGTTAAATCCATCCAAAACGTTACACGCATAAAGGCCACAACCATGGCCATAAATGGGGATTCTTTCTTTTTCTTTTGTTCAACAACAGGGGCTTCATCCTCGGCTGTAATAGCCGCATACAAATCACCGCTTTTATTACCGGTATCAACCGGTGTCGGATTCAATGGCGACACAGATTGTTGTGGTCGTGGCGATTGCGGTGTTTGTTCCATAACTCTCCCCCAGTTGTGTCTGTCATCATAACCCTATTTTTTGACTTCGTCAAGTAATTTTTTAAAAGCCGTTTCATCCAGAATCGGAATATTTAATTTTTGTGCATTGGAATATTTACTTCCGGGGTCTGTTCCCGCAACGACATAGGTGGTTTTAGAACTGACAGAACCGGAAACTTTTCCACCTAATTCTTGAATACGGGCTTTTGCTTCATCTCGGGGAATGCTTAATGTCCCTGTTAAAACAAAAGTTTTTCCCAAAAGGGGTAAAACTTCCGTGGATTTAACCACATTTTGAATGGTTAAAATGGAACACAGTTGATCCAATAAGTTTTGATTATGTTGTTCTGCAAAAAAATCACAAATATCTTGCGCCATCGCAGGACCGATACCTTCAATTTGCATCAATTGTTCTTGGGCATTATGCTGACAAGCCACTTGTCGAAAAACGCTAAAAGATTCAAAATGTTCGGCCAACATTTTGGCGGTCGCTTGACCAATTTCCGGAATCCCCAACGCATAAATAAAACGAGGTAAAGAAACCTGTTTTGATTTTTCAATGGCCTGCCATAAATTCAGGACAGATTTTTGTCCCCATCCCTCCAGATTCATTAAATCCCATTCGTGTTTTTCCTTTAATGAAAAAATATCCACCGGATTTAAAATCCATCCTAAATGAAAAAATTCTTCAATATTTTTATCACCTAACCCCTGAATATCAAAGGCATCTTTACTGACAAAATGTTTTAAACGTTCCCGGGCCTGTGCCGGACAAGTCAATCCTCCCGTGCAATATGTGATTGCATCATCCCCCTCTTTCACGGCATGAGCCCCACAAACGGGACAAAGGGTTGGAAATTCAAAGGGCTGACTGACTTTTGGACGTTGCGACATGACCACTTGAACAATTTGCGGAATCACATCTCCTGCACGCTGCACAACAACGGTATCTTGTTCACGAATATCTTTACGACGAATTTCATCAAAATTATGTAAAGTCGCATGCTGAACCAAAACGCCCCCGATATTAATCGGTTCTAAATCTGCCACAGGGGTTAAAGCCCCTGTTCGTCCCACTTGAATCCGAATTTTATTGAGTCGTGTTTGACCCTGCTCTGCTGGGAATTTATGGGCAATTGACCAACGTGGCGACCGAGCAATAAATCCCAACCGCTTTTGCAAATCAAAACGATTGACCTTATACACAACCCCGTCAATATCATATGGTAAAGAAGAACGTAAATCCCCAATATGATGAAAAAAGGCCAACATTTCGTCTGTATTATGACACAGATGAATCAAAGGATTGACTTGGAACCCCCATTTTTTCAGGGCTTGTAAAAAAGCCCAATGGCTGTCAAATGCTTCTCCCTGATAGGCGCCTAAAGCATAAGCAAAAGCATTCAAATGTCGTTCAGCCGTAATTTTCGGATTCAACTGCCGCAAACTGCCCGCTGCGGCATTTCTGGGATTGGCGAAGAGTTTCTCGTGATTTATTTTCTGTTGTTCATTCAGGCGTAAAAAATCTTGCTTGCTCATATACACTTCCCCACGAATATCTAACAACTCGGGAAAGTGCGCATTAAATAAATCATCGGATTTTAAGGTTTTCGGAATATCCAAAATTTGACGGATATTTTCGGTAATATCTTCCCCCACAACACCATCTCCACGTGTAGCAGCATGAACCAAAACGCCGTTTTTATAAACAGCCGAATAGCCCAAACCATCAATTTTCGGTTCGGCCACAATATCAATCGGCTCATCCAACGGCAACCCTAAAAAGCGATGAATTTTTTCCATAAATTCCACCACTTCTTGATCGGAAAAAATATCACCCAAAGACAACATAGGAATTGTATGTGTAATTTTATTAAATCCTTGGGCAATTTGAAATCCCACACGCCGAGACAAACTGTTTTGAGGAATGAATTGAGGATACTTTGCCTCTAATTCTTCGGCCCTGCGGCGCAAAGCATCATAGGTTGCATCATCTACCTCTGGGGCATCCAATTGATGATAAGCCCGATCGTAACGTTCCAATTTATCGGCTAATTCTTGTAATTCCGCTTGAATCTGAGTTAAATCTTCCATAGTCAAAGAGTAGTCTTTTTTGATGCGAAAATCAAGATGAAAAAAACTCTCTTTGCCCAAAACAAAGAGAGTTTCTCAAACGACCTAAAAAATTATTTTGCCCGTTCCACATAACTGTTATCCGCCGTTGAAACAACAATCTTTTCACCGGCATTCACAAAAGGCGGAATTGTTGTCCGAATCCCATTATCCAAAATGGCGGGTTTATAGGAAGAGGTCACTGTTTGATTTTTTAAAGCAGGTTCTGTTTCTGCCACTGTTAAAACAACATGGGGTGGCAAATTCACAGAAATAGGTTTTCCCTCAATAAAATTCACTGTCACCGGCATATTATCTTGTAAAAACAGAGCACGTTCTCCCATCATCTCGGCGGCAATTTCAAATTGATCATAATTTTCCGAATTCATAAAGCATAATTTATCGCCATCACGATAGAGATAAGTGCAATCAAATTCTTCACTCATCAATTTTTCAACAGTATCGGCTGTGCGCCAACGTTGTTCAGTCTTTAATCCATTATCCACACCACGCATTTCCACCTGAATAAAGGCACCGCCTTTTCCGGGGGTAATGATGTTGATTTTTGTAACCAAGTATTGCTTACCATTATTTTCAATCACCCAACCCGGGCGAATTTGATTTGCTTGTTGTTTCATTTTATGCTATCCTTTCGTCAAAATAATTTGCTTTATTATATATGAATGAAAAGGAAAAGTCAATGCAGAAATGGTGGAATCCGGAAATTTACCTGAAAAATCAACCCCAAAGAAAAATCAGACGTCAGGTCATAGATACAATCCGAACCTATTTTAATCGCCAAGGATTACTGGAAGTGGATACCCCTACTTTACAACCGGCCCCCAGTGATGAGGTTCATTTAAAGTGCTTTCAAGCTGGTCCCTACTATCTGCACACCAGTCCTGAATTGGCAATGAAAAAATTATTGGTTGCAGGAGAGCAAAACATTTTCCAAATTTGTCACACCTATCGTGATGAACCGATTTCCCAGACACATTATCCGGAATTTACCATGTTGGAATGGTATCGCACCCAAACCGATTATACCGCCATGATGCGGGATACCATCGGTGTGGTTCGGGCCTGTTGTAAAAAATGTGGGGTTCAAGAACTACACCATAACGGACAAAGTGCCAATCCTTTTAAACGATGGCAAAAATTAACGGTGGCTCAGGCATTCAAAAAATATGCCGGTGTCAATTTATGGGCCAAAGATTTAAAAAGTGAAGCTGAACGCATTGGATTGACGTGTGCCCCGTCAGATACATGGGAAGATGTTTTCTTTCGGATTATGCTCAATAAAGTGGAAGACAAACTGGGTTATGGGGTTCCCACAATTTTATGTGAATATCCGATACAATTGGGGGCATTAGCCCGAGCCAAACCCAACCATCCGAGAGTATGTGAAAGATTTGAGGCCTATATTTGCGGGGTAGAACTCTGTAATGCCTTTTCGGAATTAACAGATCCCATTGAACAACGCCAACGATTTCAGGAAAATTATCGGGAACGTAAGCGCCTTTATGGATGGGATGATCCTATGGACGAAGATTTTTTACAAGCATTAGAACTGGGGATGCCCAAGGCCAGTGGAAACGCCCTTGGGGTGGATCGTCTGATTATGTTGATTTCGGGCGAACAAGAATTAAAAAACACAATTTGGGTTCCAATGACTTGCAATTAAACTTTTTTTGTGCTAATCTTGTCTTTAATAAGGAGATTCCATGTTAGTATTTTTAAAAATTCTTGCTTTTCTTTTGGCTGTTTTTGACATCTTTTTATTTGTCTTTATCTTTCAGGTCATGGATATTTTAAGTTTGATATAACAATCCTTTTTGGAACCCCTCTTTCACATCCAACAGTTTTTTTTTACCAAAGCAAATTATCCTTTAATCATCACAGAATGTGATGGAATAATTGATTCCTACATTCGTGGGACATACATCCTGGACATAGAGTTCAAACTGCGTATTGGCCGGAACAGTATATTTGACTTTTTTGGTATGGCCATTGGTGACACCCGCACCTAATCCGGCGCATGCTCCACCCCAAAAAGGACCATCAACAGTTCCCCCTATATACTGGTGTTACAGTGAGCAGAGGTGTTACTTGTTTTTCTTAATTCCATTTTCCCTGCACTGGGTGTATGCCACGTTCCGCCTTCTGTTCTGTCTTTTTCCCACGCTATAAAACCACCATAAATATCTTGAGCATATATAATGATTTCTGTATTTGGTGGCATACGATATAACATTCCATCCACCATTCTGGCAGCACCAACAGAAGTAGTATGTGCCACGGAAGTTGAATGACTTTCCTTTGGAAAACATAATTCTTGTCCCGAGGTGTTTGTCACCAAAAATGTATCATCTATATGACCTGTAACATATACTTCATAAGCACACTTATAAGGCCCTAAACGCACAATTTCTTGTTTAAAATTCGGAGTTGTAGAACTTGCAAACATTAAATCTTGAGGAATAGGAATATCCTCTTTACATTCACAAGTATCCCCAACGGTATTATAAAACTCTGGATCACACACACAAGAACATGAATCAGGATCCCACATCCGTGCAATATCATCGCACGTTCCCGTTGTAGGACAAGTTTTACACTTATAACATTGGGTGGTATTTTTAAGGGTAATTTGATCTTCTGTTTCTCCCGTTGAACAAGGGGTTGTTTGATAATCCGGCGGACAAGTTTCCAAAGCCGCACCGGAACATTTATAACACTCAGTCACACCATCGGCTAAGGTTATATGCTCCTCCTCTGTTTCACCGGGGAAACAAGCCGTTTCTTGATAGCCACCCGCACACTCACACGGAATCTCTGA
>JAZUJZ010000027.1:0-3443 GCA_045643025.1 Alphaproteobacteria bacterium | reverse complement strand
TTTTTTTTATCTACTTGTGTGACGAATGCCGGGGCTTTTCATCAGAATTTATCTGATTTATTGGATTCTTTGGATGGGGTAGATACTCATGGAAAAGAATATCATTTTGATGATTTTTCCGACTGGACCTATCGGACATGCCCGATTCAGAATATCATTTTTACGGGGGGTGTTTTACGGGGGAAAAAGGTGCCTTCATCCGTAGAAATTCAATCCCTTCAAAAAGAGTATCGTCAAAAAAGACGGGCCACACAACCATGGAAAGTTCGGACAGCAGGGTCTACTTTCAAAAATCCCCCTGAATGCAGTGCTGGTTTTTTAATTGAAAAAGTTGGATTAAAGGGGTATAAGGGAAAAGGATGCGAAGTGAGTGCGCAACATGCCAATTTTTTGGTGAATACTTCGGCAACGGGGAATACATTGGAGGATTTAATGCAAATGATTGCAGAAAAAGTATTTCATCAAACGGGTATTCGTTTGGAACGGGAGATTCAATGCGTGGGAAACAGATAAAAAAAATAGCGGTATTAATGGGGGGCCTTTCTTCAGAACGAAAGATTTCTTTGCTGACAGGTCGTGAGGTGGTGTCGTCCTTAAAAAAATTGGGATATGTTGTGCAATCTGTCCTTGTTTCCTCTGATTTGCTTGGGTGGGTGCAGCAACTTCAATCTTTTAAACCAGATGTTGTATTTAATGCTTTACATGGGAAATACGGTGAAGATGGCTGTGTGCAGGGAATTTTGAATTTTTTACATATTCCTTATACACATTCCGGTGTGTTGGCCAGTGCTTTGGGAATGGATAAGGAACAAACCCGTCAAATTGCCAAAAAGTTGGGCCTTTTGGTGGCCGGTGGGGGATTAAAAACTTTGTCCCAATTCCAACAGATGACTTTGCCCGTTGTGGTGAAACCAAATAATGAGGGGTCTTCCTGTGGGGTGCAGATAATCTTGACTGAAACAGATCGGAAAAGAATGGCGGGTGAGTGGCCTGTTTCACAAAAATTGTTGGTGGAACGTTATATCGCAGGACGAGAATTATCTGTGGCTGTGTTAAACGGGCGTGCCCTTTCAACTGTGGAATTATGTGTTAAAAACGGTTGGTATGATTATAAAAATAAATATCAAAAGGGGGCTGTGATTCATAAGGTTCCGGCACCGGTATCTGTTCGGGTGCAACATTTAATGAAACGTCAGGCAGAGATTATGCATCAAGCACTGGGATGTCGGGGGGTGACACGTTGTGATTTTCGTTTATCACCGACGGGACGTTTGTATTTTTTAGAGATTAATACGAATCCGGGAATGACACCAACGTCTTTGGTGCCGGATATGGCCCGTTTTCGGAATATGAGTTATGACGAGGTGGTGGAACAATTGATTCGGGGGGCTCAATGCGATTAAATCGGTGGATATTTCGGATAAAATTATTTCTATGGACGTTGGCTTTAATCGGATGCGGCTTGTTTTTTGTTTTGCCCGTTTTTCAACCTATTCGCACAGAGATTCAGGGATGGGTCAATCAAACGGGGCAATATATTCAACAGGTGGCGCAATACTTTTCCCGTCAAACACATTGGTCTTTAAACCAAGTAGAAATTGTGGGACTACGTTATACCAAAGAATCCGAATTACGTCGTGCTTTGAATCTGGAAAAACATCAATCTATGACACAAATTGATTTGAATCAAGTGCGGACAGATTTATTGCAACTTCCTTGGGTAAAAGAGGTTGTTGTGGAAAGGTATTTGCCTGATACCTTGAAAATTTTATTAACAGAAAAAACGCCTGTTGCTTTGTGGCAAAATCAAGGTCGATATCGGGCGCTGGATGAAACCGCCACGCCGATTCAGGATGATTCTTTTACGTCCGATGAACTTATTTTAGTGGTGGGAAGTGATGCGCCGGAACATACGTTGGATTTGCTGCGGGCTTTGGAAAAGGTTCCCACTGTGGCAGAGCATATTCAATCGGCAACGCGTATTGAGGGGCGACGTTGGAATTTATATACGACGGGAAAAATTAAAATTTTATTACCACAAACTCATATTGATAAGGCCTTGATGCGTTTAGATTTACAAAATATGAAACAGGACCTTTTTAAAAAAGATATTTCCAGTATTGATATGCGGGTGGATGGAAAAATTAAAATGACGCGTGTGTCGCAAAAGATAACAACCAAGAAAAAGGGTCAAAAATGAAAGAAAGATTTCAAAAAAAGACTTATCTTAATTTGTTGGATATCGGCTCCCATAAAATTGCTGTGATGGTTGTGCGTTTGACGGATAATCAAAATCCGACGGTTGTGGCGACATCTTGTGTGCAATCTAAAGGGATTCAAGCCGGAACTATTTGGAATGTGGATGAAGCAGCCGAATGTATCAGTGAGGCCATTCATAAAGCCGAAGTGAAAGCGGAACACGAAATTAAGTCGGTTGTGGTGAATATCTCATCCAGCCAATTACATTCTTTACATTTATATCACGAAATTAAAATTTCAAAAGGACAACCTGTTTCTACCCAGGATGTGCAACGTTTGGTAGACAATATTGTTCATCAAAAAGTCCCTTTGGGCGAGGAGGTTTTGCACGCTTTTCCCCTGGGATATGTTGTGGATCAAAATCAGGGATATTCTGATCCTCGGGGGATTTATGCGACAACCCTGGGGGCCCATGTTCATATTGTGACAATTCCGGAAGAACAGTCTATGAATTTACTTAAGGTATTGGATAGGT
Source organism: Alphaproteobacteria bacterium (assembly GCA_045643025.1). Lineage (GTDB taxonomy): Bacteria > Pseudomonadota > Alphaproteobacteria > CAAHEQ01 > UBA3637 > UBA3637. The sequence goes on along the minus strand of JAZUJZ010000027.1, from coordinate 709 downwards.
GTTATTTAACCGTTTCAATGAAGGTGGCTACACCCTATGCATCGGCATTGGCTGTCTTAAACGAAGAAGAAAAAGATATCGGTTCAACCGTGATTGATTTTGGTGGGGGAACGACTTCTTATGCTGTTTTTATCAGTGGAGGATTAATGCAGTTGGGGGTCATCCAAAACGGGGGCATTCAAATGACGCGTGATATTGCCCAAAATCTTAATACAAATATGGATTATGCGGAAAGATTAAAGGTGTATGATGGGGCGGCTTTTTTGACGCCTCGGGATGAACTATCACGTTTGATTGTCCCAATCTTGGGAGATGAGGATGGGGCCAATGTTCAAGTGCGCCGTTCAACCCTGATCGGTGTGATTTTGCCCAGATTAGAGGAGATTTTAGAAAAAGTTCGTTCTGTGTTAGAATCTGAAACAACTTTTACCTCTGTCGCAAAACGTTTTGTTTTAACCGGTGGGGGCGCCGGTTTGGCCGGATTAAAGGAAAAAACAGCGGCTTTTTTAGGTGGAAATGCCCAAATTGGTAAAACAAAACAAATAAAAAACTTGCCAACTGATTGTAATTCGTGTACATTCAATGTATGTGTCGGTTTGTTAATGTATGTGTTAAAGCGAAAACAGGATACAATTTTTGAACAATTTCAGGGTCTTACAACGCCACAAACACATATTGGAAAGGTCATACAATGGATAAAACAGAGTCT
>JAZUJZ010000026.1:0-16050 GCA_045643025.1 Alphaproteobacteria bacterium | reverse complement strand
CCGATTTCAGTCGCTAGCCCCTTCAATCCCGCCAGTTTTTAATTAAACCTTTCAGATGAAAGGTTTAATTTTTTTGCCTTTTAAGCACTGATTTTGGGCTACCCGTAGGACCTACCCGCAACTCTGCCCGTCAGAACAATTTTCTCCACATAAGATTTTGGAACATTTTTTGCCATACTATGACAGTTAAATTGACAAGATTTTTGCCAAAGTGGCCTTTTCTATTTCTAGATATTTTACCAAATTACCCATTTGATTACTTATAGAAATAACTTCCTTTGACCTTATTCGTCAAATTTTATAATTTTTTACTGTAATGTAGATGAGAGGAAGATTGGAAGAATTGGAGCGAGTGAAGGGAATCGGACCCTCGTGGTCAGCTTGGGAAGCTGCTGCACTACCATTGTGCTACACTCGCAACGAACGGGTTTATTTTAACGAATCAATCAAGAAAAGTCAAGTTTATTTTAAAACGAATCGATTCGAATCGGTGATGGTGACTTTGTTTATTGTTCTTTCGTCCTTTTTTATTTTTCTTTTTTTGAAAAACAGAAAATGAAAAACAGAAAATATTGAAAATTTGATTAAAAAAATTTTTCATAAAAAGTGAAAAAAATCATTAAAATGAAAGGGTTATAAAATTGTTAAAAAAAAATAAAAAAAATGATTGACTTTGTATGTAGAAAAATGTTTAGTAAAGAGGAACATAAAAAACGCAAAAAACACAATATATAGTATTTAATTAACAAAAAGGACACAAAATGTTGAAAGTTGTAGAAGATCAAGGAACTAAATCAAACATTGATATCGGCCCCCTCAGTGAGGTTGTAAAGCGGGACGGTGAAAAACGAACTTTTGATGCTTCAAAAATTGTGTCAGCAATTGCCAAAGCGGGACAGGCCACAGGGGAATATGGTGATGACGAAGCTCACTTATTGGCAGAACAAGTTGTTAAGGTTTTGCGCCATCGTTTTGCCGGGGCCGTTGTGCCAACAATTGAACAGATTCAGGATGTTGTAGAACAGGTTCTCATTTCATCCAATTATTATAAGACGGCCAGATCCTATATTGTTTATCGTGAACAACGTGAACGCCAACGTCAAGATAAAAAGGTGGCCATTGATGCTATTTCATCGATTAATGAGTATTTGGATCGTTCGGATTGGCGTGTGAATGCCAATGCAAACCAAGGATATTCTTTGGGTGGATTGATTTTAAATGTGGCCGGTAAAGTGGTGGCCAATTATTGGTTAAAGCACGTTTATACCCCTGAAATCGGTCAAGCCCATTTGAACGGTGATTATCATATTCATGATTTGGATATGTTATCTGGATATTGTGCTGGTTGGTCTTTACGGACATTATTGACGGAAGGTTTTAATGGCGTGGCCAATAAAACCGAATCGAAGCCCCCCCGTCATTTGGTCAGCGCCTTTTCCCAAATGGTGAATTTTTTAGGCACATTACAAAATGAATGGGCGGGTGCTCAGGCCTTTTCGTCCGCGGATACCTATCTGGCCCCCTTTATTCGGATTGAAAATTTGGATTATAAAGCCGTTAAACAAGCCATGCAATCCTTTATCTTTAATTTGAATGTTCCTTCTCGTTGGGGGACACAGACACCTTTTACAAATTTAACTTTTGATTGGACTTGCCCGGCAGATTTACGGGATCGTCATCCGGTTATCGGGGGACAGGAACAGGATTTTACCTATGGTGATTTGCAAAAAGAGATGAATATGATTAATAGGGCCTTTTTGGAAGTCATGGGTGAAGGTGATGCAAAGGGACGCCCCTTTACGTTCCCGATTCCAACCTATAATATTACATCTGATTTCCCATGGGAAAGTGAAAACATTGATTTGTTGTTTGAAATGACAGCCAAATACGGATTACCCTATTTTTCAAATTATGTCAATTCGGATATGAAACCCTCTGATGTGCGGTCTATGTGCTGTCGTTTGCGTTTGGATTTAACAGAGCTTAAACGTCGTGGTGGTGGTTTATTTGGTTCGGCTGAACAAACGGGTTCTATCGGTGTGGTGACCATCAACTGTGCCCGTTTGGGATATCTTTTTAAAGCCAATGAAGAAGGCCTTTATAAACGTTTGGATGAGTTGATGGAGTTGGCAAAGAAATCTTTGGAACTCAAAAGACAAACGATTACCACCCATTTGGAAAGAGGTCTATATCCCTATACAAAGCGTTATTTGGGACGTTTTAATTCACACTTTTCAACAATTGGTGTGAATGGAATTAATGAAATGATTCGTAACTTTACAGATGGTAAAGAAGATATTACAACGGATTATGGTCGGGAATTTGCCAAAAAAATGTTGAGTTATATTCGTGAACGTTTGGTTCTGTTTCAACAAGAAACGGGGAATATGTATAACTTAGAGGCGACCCCTGCTGAAGGAACAACTTACCGTTTTGCACGTGAAGATCAAAAACGTTATCCGGATATTATTCAAGCGGGCACGCATGATGCTCCTTATTACACCAATTCATCACAATTACCTGTTGGTTTTACGGATGATCCGTTCAAGGCCTTGGATTATCAGGATGATTTGCAATCCCAATATACAGGGGGAACGGTCTTACACTTGTATATGAATGAACGTATTTCGTCTTCAAAATCTTGTAAAGATTTGGTGAAGCGTGTTTTGGAAAATTATCGGTTGCCTTATGTATCTATTACGCCGGTTTATTCCATTTGCCCGAAACACGGGTATATCAGTGGGGCGCATAAATATTGCCCGATTTGTGATAAAGAATTAATTGAGAAAAAAAGAAAAAACAATCAATAAAGGAGGAGACAAAAAATGACAGATAATGAAATTTTAGCATTAAATGAGAGTGAACGGACCCCTTGTGAATGTTGGACACGGGTCATGGGCTATTTTCGTCCATACAGCCACTTTAATAAAGGTAAAAAAAGTGAATTTGATGAACGGGTATGGTTTACGGAAGAACAGGCAAATTGTGCTTGTTCCATGAAAAAAGCCGGTTAACAGTTAGGGAGCCATGATGGCACAGACGGTGGCGGGTTTTGTTCCCTTTACAAGTATTGACTATCCAAATCACTTGGCCGCCGTCATTTTTTTTCAGGGGTGTCCGTTGAGATGCCCCTTTTGTCATAATCCAAACTTACAACCCATTTGTGAAACAAAACAAGATTGGTCGGAAATTTTGGATTTTTTAAAAAATCGTCGTGGACGTTTGGATGGGGTTGTTTTCAGTGGGGGAGAACCTCTGATTCAAAAAGATTTATTTATTTTAATGCAGCAGGTCAAAGAGTTGGGATTTTTAATAGCACTGCATACTGCCGGTGTGAATCCAAAAGAACTGGAACATGTCTTACCTTTGATTGATTGGGTTGGCTTGGATGTAAAGGCCCCTTGGGATAAATATGATCTTTTAACGGGCAGAAAAAATCTTGCTGAAAAAGTTCAAGACACAATCAAAATTTTGGTAAAAAACGGTCTCTCTTTTGAATGTCGGACGACCTGTGATCCGACTCATTTATTACCCAAAGATATTATTCAAATCGCCCATACCCTGAAGCAATTGGGTGTTCAACAATATGCATTACAGAAATACCATTCCTTTCCTGAGGATAAAAATCCCCCGTCTGTTACAGACATTGAGGCGTTTTTCACCCCTCAAGTAATAGATAAGATAAAAATGTTATATCCAAAAATTATTTTAAGATAAATTGTTTTTAGAAAATTTATTTCTTGTTGGACAGTAATAAATTGTTCCCGTCATATGCTGTGCCCTTGCTCTAAGTATACTTGCTTCATATGCATATGAAGAAATATTAACGTAGTTGCCACCGATTTTTGCTGCCTCATCTCTTAATTCATTGATTTCTTTTTCTAAGTTTCCTGTATAATAACTATACGATAAAATTGTCATTCCAATTTGTTGACAATTTTGAGGGGGTTGTTCATAAAAAACTCCGATATTTTTTTTGTATCCTAATATTGCGGTATCTGCGCAGGATGTTAAAAATATAAACATTGTGAGTGTTAAGATTTTTTTCATTTTTCCCTCTTTGTTGATTAAATACAACAATAATTTACCTGAAAAGTTGACTATAATCAACAACTTTTTTATAAAAAAACATTATTTTTATGTTATGATTTTAAAAACAATCGGACAAAATATTCGTTTTTTACGCAAACAATTAGGTTTAACCCAGATTGATTTGGCTGTGTTGATTGGCATTGACCGTTCCTATTTATCAGAAATTGAAAATGGTCATAGAAATATTACTATCCTGTTATTGGAAAATTTTGCCACAGCTTTACACGTATCTGTTGAAGATTTGCTTAAACAATTAAATTAAAAAGGTTTGACGGGTGGCACGGGGGGAATCTTTCCCGCTAAGTGAATTTTAAAGTCTGGGTGAATAGATTCAGCCCAAGATTGAAATTGTTCCAATTCAAAATCCTTTAATTGTTGTGCTGAAATGATGTTTTTACCAAAAGGTGGAACGATTTTTTTGTTTTTAATGACTTCAAAGTGCAGATGAGGGCCAGTAGAACGTCCGGTGGATCCTACATAACCAATGACTTCTCCTCTTTTAACCTTTGAGCCAACTTTTAAATCGCCTCGGTAGCCGTTTAAGTGCGCATAAGCAGTCTGATATCCATCGGCATGACGAATGCTGATATATTTACCATAGGATCCTTTTCGTCCTATCAGTTGAATGACCCCATCGGCTGCGGCTTGAACCGGGGTGTTTAATGGTGCAGCTAAATCCACCCCTTTATGAAAAATTTCATATCCTAAAATCGGATGGCGTCTTTTTCCATAGGGTGAGGATAATCTGCCCCGAGCTTTAAGGGGCCGTTTCATAATTTGTTTGGCTGGACTTTTGCCTCGGGCTGTATAAAAACTGGTTGTCCCGTTTTTAGAGGTATAGGCATACCGATTGATATTCAGTTTGTTATCCTGTAATCCGATGAACAGAAGTTGTTTGGAACCGACTTCCAGACCACCCTCTGTTTCTTTATATTCTGCAATGATATCAAAGGTTGTCCCGTTATGAACATCTGTGGAAAAATCCACTTCACCGTCCAGGGCAGAGATAATTTGATTGACCAAAGAATTGGGAACGCCTTCATTTTGGGCAGATTTGGAAAAAGACCCTTGAATGCTGCCTTGCCATCTGATTGTTTTTGTTTCTACACGTCCCGTATGGGAAAAAGGTGTCCATGAAGCATCTGCCTCTTTAATCACAGCGATATTTTCGTTCTCTTTGACCGTTAAAGATAATCCCACAACATTGGGACCTTCTTTAAAAATCATAAAAGTGAGTCCCGGTTTCAGTGTCCGCATATTGATGAGTAATTCCAAAGACTCTATAATTTTGATTCTTTCTGCGGCTGACACCCCTTCTTGGCTTAAAAGAGTAATCAAACTTTCCCCTTGTTTCAGGGTTCGTAACGACATTTTTAATTCCCCTAACTGAACCCTTTTTTCCAATTCATTCAAACTGGTATTTTTTTCTTGCACAACGGGGGCATCACCCAAATCTTCATGCACTTCTTCACTGGACACGGTGATATTTTCGGCCGAATTTTGTGTTTTCTGGGTGGGTAAAGTACAACGAATTAAAATCGGAAAAGAACCCAAACAAATCAGAATCATCAATACTAAAGCAATATCTGACTGATGCATCTGCCGAATTCGGTTGAACGTTTTGTGTTTTGCAAGACGGGCATGATGTGAGACTTTTTTGAATGTTTCTTGTAATGACATAGAGGTATCATAAAAAAATATTATAAAAAAGTCAAATGGATTTTTCTAAGGATTGAATAATATGAATGACATTAAGGGCCATTCCTGACTGTAAATCATCCCCTGTCAGCCAAAAGGATGTTTGATGTTGATGCGTGCAAATATGATGAATATACACTGTGTTTTCACTGAGGGTGGCATGGGTGGACATTAAAAAATCCGGTGTTGGTTTTTCCAATAATGTAATTAAAGGATTATGTTCAAAGATTTTCTTAAAATCCGGTTTTTGTTTTGTCTGACAGGAAATATATAGACAGAATCCACGAAAAATAGGCACGAAGCAATGTGAAAACAACAAAGGTATATTTGTCATGCATTTGAATTGATTGGGGGTTATCAGTTCTGTTTTCGGAATAAATTCCGGGATAAGATTAAAGGCCAAATCAGGTGTATTTAATTCTGACGGAATGGTGAATTTTGTGTAAAGTGTTTGTGTTTGGGTTAATAATTTTTGGTGGGCATTTTGTCCCAAAAATGAAGTGCCGATCAGGGCGGTTACCTGAAAGTTTGTTGCTTTACTTTTTAGGGGGATGAATAGGTGTGATAAAATAACACTGAGAGATGTCGGGGCACAAATCAGATGTGTATTTTCTTTGAGCGATATCAATTGAGGGATATAACAGGGAAGAGCATTCATTGTTCCTGTGCAATCAATAACAAAAGCTCTTTTGGGAATATGTTTTTTGGGATAAATAAGGGGGATATTTCTATCACAAATAAGGGCAATAAAAGGGGGCTTTTCTGAAAATAAATCAATGGGAAATATTGGCTTTTCTTCCCCCATATAATAGGTTATATTGGGTGTTTTATGATGAATATCCATTAAAATAATTTGATCAAAGGGATAATGATGGGCCTCTAACTGTCCCAAGATTGTTTGGGCAATACTTGTTTGACTTCCCAATAAAATAATTTTTACATTTTGCATCAACTATTAAATGGGAATCCCTTTTTAAAAGGAAAACTAGTCTTTAGAATGCAAATAAAACGGGGGAATAACTCCCTCTTTCATCACCAATAAATAATGTCGAATAACACCGAAAAATAATCCTTTTTCTTGTGAGCATCTGGACCAATCCAATGGACTGAAATCAATTTGACTGGGGATAATTTTTTGAAATTGTTCCTCTTTTCCTGCCGCATTGGATCCCAGTTTACACCAAATGGATTCAACCAGATGATTTTGAATTAAAGCGTCTAAATCAATTTCAACCAGTTGTTTTGTTTTAATCCATTGTGATAACATGGGATCATTTCCCTTGGTTTGAATGGGTTCTGTTAAAACAGAAACGGAACGTGTCCTGCCGGGAAAAGTGGTTTCTAATTTTTGAATAATTTCTTTTGGATTACTCTGTTGAAAACGGGGACCATATTTTATCAATTCTTTTGGAAGTTTTGATAAAGTTAAAATGCCCGTATTTTGATAGTTTGCTTCTTTTGGTAAATAATGATATACTATCATTTGAAATATTTCCTTTCATTTACCTTATCACACTCACTTATCCTATCACACTCACTATTTCTTGTCAAGAAAGGGAAAAATCATGCCCTGAAATGATGTCTTGACTTAGGGGAAAATCAAGGTAGACTTGATTTTCATATGATTTTTGGCTATGATGGGACAAAAGGAGAAAACAAATGGAAAAGAATTTGCCTGCTTATACATATACGGAACATACACTGAAATCTGCTATTCCTTGTCGGGGGATTTGTTTGCATTGTGGTCAGAAAGTCAGTATGAATTTAATACCAGCCCCTGCGGGAACAGGAATTCAATTTATCCGAACGGATATTCAGGATAAAAACAATGTGATACCGGCGACATATTTGAATGTGGCCGATGCACGTCTTTGTACTTGTATTGCGAATAAGGCAGGGGCCAGTGTGGGGATGATTGAACATTTAATGGGGGCTTTACATGCCTATGGTATTTCAAATCTAAGGATTGAATTGGATGCACCGGAGGTTCCCCTAATGGATGGTTCTGCCCAAGATTTTATCACGTTAATTGAGTGTGCCGGCATTGAACAACAGGATATTCCGCAAAAAGCAGTTCGTATTTTGAAAAAGGTCTCCTATGACGAAGGCGAAGCCCATGTGGAATTATCCCCCCATAAATCGGGATTAAGTTTATCGTTTTTGATTGATTTTCCACAAAGTTCTGTCATAGGCCGACAGGAGTATTCTTTTGACTTGACAACGGCCTCTTTTAAGGAATTGGTTGGTCGGGCTCGAACCTTTGGGTTTGTCAGCGAAGTGGAACAATTACGTGCAATGGGATTGGCCAAGGGGGCCAGTTTGGAAAACGTCATTGCGGTGGAAAAAGAGGGTGTGTTAAATCCGGATGGGTTGCGTGATAAAAAAGAGTTTGTGGCTCATAAATTATTAGATGCCGTGGGGGATTTATATCAATTAAATATGCCCGTTTTGGGGAAATTTTATGGTGAAAAATCCGGACATCGTCATGTCAATTCTTTGTGGCGTAAATTGATGGCAGATCATGATGCCTATGAAATTGTGACTTTGGATGAAGTCAAATAATCTAATGCTGCCTGGGCACAGGTTAGTCCGAAAATTCCGGTAATTGTCGGTAAACTTCCCAATTTATTTCTGACTCTGCCTGCGGCATTTTTTTCCTCTGGTGGTTGCAGTTTTGATTTATCCTTGGTAAGTTCTGGCGAATAAACAACATTAAACTTCAGGGACACTTTTCGATGACGTAAATATTTACGAATAAAGGCCGCCAAAGAATCATTTTTTGTTTTATCCATACGGGTGATTTGAATGAGTTCCGGTTTTGTTTTAAGTGCGGCGCCCATACATGAAATAAAGGGGATATTTGATTGGATTAATGTTTCAATTAAACAGACTTTTGGGTTAAGACTATCAATGGCATCAATGACAAAATCGGGGGATAAATCAATAATTTGATGAACAGTCTTTTGGGTCATCATGAGATTAAATGTTTGAATTTGAATATCCGGGGAAATATCATGAATTCTTTGTTGTGCCACTTGTGTTTTTTTCTGTCCAACAGTGGAAGTCAGGGCAAATAATTGCCGATTGATATTACTGATAGAAATTGTATCAAAATCTATGAGGGTGAGTTTCCCTATTCCCGCACGAGCCAGGGCTTCAATGGCATAACTGCCAACGGCCCCGCATCCGACCACACACACATGGGCCGATTGTAATTTTTTTAAATTCATCTCTCCCACCATTAATCGCATGCGGGATAATCTATCTTCCATATAAAAACCTTTCAAAATTTTGGGCTACTTGGGCGGAATCAACACCCAGTTCTAAATATAAATACGGAATGTTTGTCGGGCTGGGTAATCCATCGGGAGCATCACTTTCAATCAATAACTTATCTTTGGGAATCAAGGGGAGTTTTGTTTTTGATTTCACCGAAAAAAAAGCATTATAATTTTGAAAAAAATGAATAACTTTGGCATCTGCCGAAAAACCATGAAACAAAAAAGTGAGATTAGCGTGAAATTTCAAAATAGGCATTAATTCACCCCATGCACGTACCGAATGAATATGAACGGGACGATGGTATTTTTGTGCCAGGGTGAGTTGCGCTTGAAAGACCTCTATTTGACGATAGAAATCATTTTTACATTTATCCAAACCGATTTCACCAATATGGGCCTGTGGATTTTCTTGCAATAGTTTTTCTAAATCCATCAGGGTATGTTCATTGGTATGGGCAATTTGCCATGGGTGAATTCCCAAACAGGGAATGATATTTTCATCTTGAGCGTTAAGGGCTATGATTTGCTGCCAATCATTGGGATTTGTGGCGTTACAAACAATCTTTTCCACCCCGACGGCATGGGCCATGGAAAATTCATTTTGCGGCAGCAGATGGCAATGGGCATCAAAGTATCTCATGCGGGGTATCATATTCGGATTTATAATAAAATTCAAGGAAAAAGTTTCCTTGCAAAATAGGTCAAAATTGTGTAAGGTTCCCTGCATGACAGAAAAGTATTCATTTTTGGCAGAATTAAATCCGGAACAACATCAGGCCGTTGTAACAACCGAGGGACCTTTGTTGGTTTTATCGGGCGCTGGAACGGGAAAAACACGTGTATTAACGACACGTGTGGCCTATATTTTATCGGAACAACTGGCTTTACCATGGCAGATTTTGGCTGTTACATTTACAAATAAAGCCGCCAAAGAAATGTCGGAGCGTCTACATCAAATGGTTGGAACGGCAGCAGATGGTGTTTGGTTGGGAACCTTTCATCGTATTGGTGTGAAAATTTTAAGACGTTACGGTGGTTATGTGGGATTACAACCCAATTTTGCTGTTTTGGATAGTGATGATCAGGAAAGATTATTAAAGAATTTAATGACTCAAAATGGGGTGGATATCAAAAAATATCCCCCGAAAATTATGTTGGATGTGATTCAACGTTGGAAAGATCGTGGTTTAACCCCACAACAGGTGACACATGCCGAACAGAGTGAATTTTGCGAGGGCAGATCATTGGATTTTTATCGCTTATATCAAAATAAACTGACCGAAATGAATGCGGTTGATTTTGGTGATTTATTGCTTTTACCACTTAAGTTGTTTCAAGAAAACAATGCCATTTTAAATGAATATCAAAATCAATTTCATTATATTTTGGTGGATGAATATCAAGATACAAATGTGGCCCAATATATGTTGTTGCGCCTGTTGGCTAAACGGCATAACAATATCTGTTGTGTGGGGGATGACGATCAATCTATTTATTCTTGGCGTGGGGCAGATGTTGAAAATATTTTGAATTTTACAAAGGTATTTTTGGGGGCTCAAGTCATTCGGTTGGAACGTAATTACAGATCCACAGAGCATATATTGGGGGCTGCATCTGGATTAATTTCCCATAATTCTGGACGTATGGGCAAAACGTTGCAAGTGGCTGTTCAAAATGAACAAGAAGGGCACTTGGTTGTGGTTCAAGGATATTGGAACGGAACGCAGGAAGCCGAAAAAGTGATTGAAGAAATTGAAGATCATCTGCGGCGGGGAATTAATCTATCTCAAATGGCCATTTTGGTGCGTGCGGGATTTCAAACCCGTGAATTTGAAGATAAACTCATTCAGGCGGGGATTGCCTATAAAATTATTGGGGGCTTTAAGTTTTATGAACGAGAAGAAATTCGGGATGCTGTTGCGTATTTAAGGTTAGTTTTGAATCCACATGATGATTTGGCATTTATGCGTGTTGTGAATAAGCCCCGTCGGGGTATTGGAGAAGGTGTGATGCGTTCTTTACAAACCGAGGCCCAATCCCGACATATCAGTTTGTTTTCTGCCATAGAGTCGGCGGACCTAAAAACGGGTCCCAAAAAAACGTTGATGGCATTTCGTAATTTAGTAAAAACATGGCAACAACATAGTCAGACGCTTTCCCCGGAAGATTTAGCCAAAGAAGTGATGGAACAATCGGGATATGTTATGATGTGGCAAATGGATAAATCGCCGGAAGCTCCTGGACGTGTTGAAAATATTCACGAATTGTATAACGTTTTGGGATCGGGTGATTTTTCGGGGATTGATTCCTTTTTAGAATATGCCTCTTTATTAACGGAAAATGATGAAGTAGCTGAGGCAGATCAACTGATTGTGATGACGTTACACGCCAGTAAAGGATTGGAATTTGATACTGTCTTTTTACCCGGGTGGGAGGAAGGATTATTCCCCCATCAACGGGCCTTGGATGAATCTGGGGATTTAGGATTGGAAGAAGAAAGACGTTTGGCCTATGTGGGATTGACACGGGCCAAAAAATCGGCCTATATCTCCTATGTATCCAATCGTCGTGTGTATGGTCAGTGGCAAAATGCTCTTCCCAGTCGTTTTATCAAAGAATTGCCCCCAGAACATATTGATTGTCGTGGAAATAATCGCATGGGTTATGGGGCAGAGATGTCGGATGTTCGGATGCCTTGGGCCCATGAAAAAACAGTATTAAAATCCAATAAAGGGCGTGCGGTTATGCATGAAGTATTCGGTAAAGGTGTTGTTCTGCGTGAAAGCGGAGATATGATGGAAGTTTTTTTTGAACAAGGTGGCCTTAAAAAAATTAAAGCACGCTTTTTAGAACTTATCTAAAATTTTCCTTATTTTTCACATAACCGGCGAGTAAAACAGTGCTGCATAAACTCATTACTGTGGCGACCATTGATCTGCGTTTGTTGGTATATTTTGTGATGGACGCATATGATGTGCTGAACAAAATCATTGCCGACAAGGTGGTGATAGCAAGATTGTTTATTTTTTGAATTTTTTTCTTATCCATTTTGATTTTCCTCATTAAAATACTACACTGTTGCTAAACTTCTTTTTTCTTGACGCAAGCGATATGCGGCACGACGACGATAAAAATTGGCCCGATAAATACACCTGATGCCAAAAGCAGAAACACAAGCACTTTCAATTGTTGGTATCGGATCTTTTTTATGGGCAGACAATAATGTCAGTGCAATCACAGGTAAAGTGATACAAATTCGTCGATTAACGGCTCGTTTCCACTTGTGATATTCATGGGTATAGAAGTCTAAACGTTGTGATTTTTGTGCGTCTTTTTTGTTCATAAACTGCCTTTTTTAATTCGAAAATAATAGCATAAATATGATGTTTTGTCAATATTTTGCTATTTAATCCAACTTTAAATATGACTTGAAATAAAGATTGCATTTTTCAAAAAATGGCGTTATGGTAAACCAAAAAAGGAGGTTTTATGCGTTATTTATTGGGAATATTGATGTGTTTGATTGCCGGCACCGGTTGGGCTTTACCGAGCATACGAAATAATTTTTGGGAAAAAGCCCCGGTCGTCAAATCAACCGCTGATTTGGATCAATTGGTCAAATATTTGGTGCGTCCTTATCAAAAAGACGAAGATAAGGCCTATGTCCTTCTTTATTGGATTGTTAATTTTGTGGATTATGATGAATATCGTTATGATAAGATTCGGGACAATAATAAGTCACACAGAGATTTGTCTGCCAAAATTCCGGAGCAAGAAGATATTTTGAAAACACGTTTAGGTGTATGTGAAGATATCTCTGAGCTGTATGTTCAAATGCTTCAACAGGCCGGTATTGAGGCACAAAAAATATCTGGGTGTGTTGTGGCAGATCAAAATTGGAAAGAGGGAAAACCGTGTGATGCACCGCATGCATGGGTGGCCTTTTGGTTAAAGGATCAATGGGAATTGGTGGATCCCACTTATGCAATGGGACAGGCCAATGCCTTGACACAGGTGCGTAGTAATCGGCGTTATAAAAAAGAGGTAAAAAAACGGGAACGGGCCACAGATGAAACATATTCTTCTCGCAGTCGGCGTTTGTTGACGGAATGGTTTATGCGGGATCCGAAATTAATGTCGTCCGATCATCAACCCAGCCAAGAGCAATGGTCGTTGTTAAAAGCGAGAAATCGTAAAAATAAAAATTTGAAATAGTCTTGACTTTTTGATGGGGAAATGATACCCTTTTTCTGTCATTAGAAAGGAGAAAAAATATGTCATTAAAAGGAACAAAAACAGAAAAAAATTTATTACTTTCGTTTGCTGGGGAATCTCAAGCACGTAATCGTTATACCTATTTTGCAAGTAAAGCCAAAAAGGAAGGTTTTGAACAAATTTCGGCTATTTTTACGGAAACAGCCGATCAAGAAAAAGAACATGCTAAACGTTTCTTTAAATTTTTAGAGGGGGGCGATTTAACCATTGAAGGTTCATTCCCTGCCGGAACAATTGGAACAACTGCTGAAAATTTGCGGGCGGCCGCCAACGGTGAACATCATGAATGTGAACAGATGTATCCTGAGATGGCTAAAGTGGCCGAAGAGGAAGGGTTTGAAGAAATTGCCAAAGTATGGCGTGCTGTTGCTGTGGCTGAAAAATTTCATGAAGAACGTTATCAAAAATTAGCCGACAATTTGATGAAGGGGGAAGTTTTTGAAAAAATTTCCGAAACTCAATGGCGTTGTCGAAATTGCGGTTATGTGCATACAGGAAAATCGGCCCCGACGGTATGTCCCGCTTGCGCCCATCCTCAAGCATATTTTGAATTAGTTTGTAAAAATTGGTAAAAATATTTTCCCCCACATTCCGTGGGGGATTTTTTTATGGTTATGTCTTTAAAATTTTATGCCCCAAATTCTGTTGATTCTGTTTTTAGTCTTTGGGATTTGGCCTGTGGCTTGGAAAATTTTTCTTGCTTTTTCGTGGAAGATATGCTAGGATAAAACCATCATAATTTATAACTGAAAGGTATCAAATGACACTTCCTTTAATGCCAAAAGCAACGGCTGTCTGGTTGGTTGAAAACACCTCTTTAACTTTTAAGCAAATTGGTGAATTTTGTGGAATGCACACTTTGGAGGTTCAGGCTATTGCTGATGGAGATGTGGCGGGTCATATTATTGGACAGGATCCTTTATCCACCGGACAATTAACAGCTGAGGAAATCAAACGTTGTGAAGCAGATGAAAATGCCTGTTTAACTTTGGCAACTCATCCTGAAATTGAAAAATTATTACATAAAGGCAGTAAGTTTTTATCACAATCTAAACGTATGGCAAGACCTGCGGCGATTTTATGGTTGGTTAAAAATCATCCGGAATTATCCAATAATCAGATTGTGAAGTTGATTCGTTCTACGAAACCGACTGTGGTATCTATTCGTGAACGCACGCATAAAAATATGAATCAAATCCAAGCGCAAAGTCCTGTGTTATTGGGATTATGTACAGAGGCAGATTTGAACCAAGCAGTGGCGACCGCTGTGAAAAAAGTTAAATAAGTTCTATTTTATAGGGAGAAAAAAATGGAAGAAAATAAAACTGTTACTTCTGATGCCGGTCAATTGAATAAATTTATTGAACGAATTGAACGGTTAGAAGAAGAACGTCGTGAATTGGGCAGTGATATTCGTGAGGTGTTTGCCGAAGCCAAAGGGGCGGGTTTTGATGTAAAAGTAATGCGCCAAGTTTTACGCTTGCGTAAAATGGATCCGGCCGATCGTGCCGAAACAGAGTTCCTGCGTGATGAATACAAAAAATTATTGGGAATTACCGAATAACAAAAAATCCCCTGTGAAAACAGGGGATTTTCATTAATCCAGTCTTAATCCTTTTTTCATTAAATCTGTTTGACCAATATTGTCGTATTTATAGTAATACAACATTTCACGTTTGTTAATATTATTGGCATCTATGGCGGCCTCCGGTACAGACCAAACGATAGACATAGGCCAACAAAGTAAGTTTAGGAAACCGTATAGCCAGTGATTAGATTCTGCGGCGTTTCCGCTTCCTAAATAAAAATTACCGAATCCCGGTAAGATATTGAGGGCTCCGGCCCCGGCAACCGATGCCGGTTTTTCAAAATGCCCAATGGGCTTATCAACTGTAATACCGTGTGCTTTTAAGTATTGCAGTTGCATTTCCTCTTGCCTTGTTAATGAGGTGCATCCGGATAGAACCCCAAGGCAAATAAATGTTAAAATAATTTTTTTCATTTAACTTCCTTATAAAAAAACGCCTTGATGAGAGGCGGTTGGAAGTTAAACACTACTTTCGAAATAGCGTCATATATTTGGATATAAATATCCTTATTCTATGACCTTCCAACCCTCTAGGTTGGAATTTTTTTTCGTCATTTTTGACGTCGAAAGAGGTGTTTAATCCTCACAGTTGGAATCGCCAACCGCAAAATCATTATATGCTATTTTTTCTTTATATTCAATAAAAAAATAGCCCCACTGAAAGCAGGGCTATTTCTTGAATTGACCGAATGTTATTTTAATAACATCTTAAAGTCCACAACGACGGCACGGTCTTTGGTAACCAATACAGGGTTGCCGTCAATGGATTTAATTTCGGGGATTTCCAAAACCAAACGTTGAACTTTGGCCAAAGTATCCGCCAAAGGTCCAACCGCTTTGGGTTCTTCGCCACGCACACCGTTCAAAATTGAGCCGACTTTGGTTTCTTTAATCATAGCATCAAAGTCATTGGCGGGCAAAATGCGCATGGTGGTATCGCGCATCACTTCGGTATAAATACCACCGGTGCCAAACACCATGACACGCCCAAAGTTCTTATCAGAGTTCACACCGATAATGGTTTCGGTCGCTTTGGTAATCATTTCTTGAATCAAGACACTGGCACCCTTTAATTGGAACTTGGCAATTGTAGCTGTTAAAGCATCAAAGGCTTCG
>JAZUJZ010000025.1:0-7204 GCA_045643025.1 Alphaproteobacteria bacterium | reverse complement strand
GGTCATTTTTTCCAAAAATCGTAATAAATCCACCGATAAATTTTTGGGGGCATTATCTGTAAAGGAACAGGTTATTTTATGATCAGAAATTTCAATTAAATGAATCATACTTTCAATATAATGGGCCAATAATTGTTCTGAATTGGAACGGGCTAGATTGGCCAATTCTAACATATCTTTAAAAGGGGGGGGCATCATCTGTTTTTGGAGTGTTTTATTCTGGGAGTTATGAGAAATTACAGTCGTTTTTGTGCTGACATTCTCTATTTGTTGTATTAATTGTTCCGGTGATTCCAACATTTTTCCGGCATAAATCACACGAACTAATAACATTTGTAAGGAATGTAAGGGATTAGATGATTTTTTGATTTCATCAACCGCCTTTGAAAAAAACTGCCAAAACAAAGTTAAAGTGGATAGGGAAAGACTCGGCAGAATGGATTGTAGTTTTTTTTGTTCATTTTCATTGAGTAAGAGAAAAACGGGCGGTTTTTTTAAAGATTTATAACAGGTAAAAGCGTATGTTAATTCCATTAAATCTTGTAAGATTTGCAATGGTTCTGCCCCTAAATTATATTGTTCACCTAATACATCAAAAACCTTTTGTGTTTCTCCGGATAATAGATTTTCAAATAAGGTTAAGAGTGAGGATTTATCAGCCAACCCTAACATTTGTCTGACTTTTTGCAGGGTAATATCTGTGCCGCATTGAACAAGAGTTTGATCCAACAAAGAGAGAGAATCACGGACAGAGCCCTCCGCAGAATGGGCAATTAATAAAGCCACATCCAAAGGCAGATGATTTCCTTCTTTTTCGGCAATTTTTTGTAAATATTCGGCTAAAACATTTTCTTCAATACGTCTTAAATCAAATCTTTGGCATCTGGATACAATTGTAACGGGAACTTTGCGTATTTCAGTTGTGGCAAAAATAAATTTGACTCGTTCAGGAGGTTCTTCCAAGGTCTTGAGTAAGGCGTTAAAAGCCGCCTTGGATAGCATATGGACTTCATCAATAATATAAATTTTATAGCGTGCAGAAACAGGATTATATTTGGCACCTTCTATAATTTCACGGATATTATCAACGCCTGTATTGCTGGCTGCATCAATTTCAATGACATCAATATCCGAATCATTGGTAATGTCCATACAGTGCCGACATTTTCCACAGGGATTGGGTGTCATAGAACCATGACCATCTTCACCGATACAGTTTAATCCTTTGGCAATAATACGGGCAGATGTTGTTTTTCCAATTCCACGAATGCCGGTCAGAAGATAGGCCTGTGCTAATTTATTTTGTTGTATAGCATTTGTAATTGTTTGAACTAAGGCCTCTTGTCCCAATAAATCAGCAAAGGTTTGGGGGCGATACTTTCTGGCTAAAACGACATTGTTTTGTGGCATGGGTGGTCCTTTGGTCAAGTGGAAGGATACGACCTGCAAAAGCATAAAATGGGCTGCTTTCTTCCGAACCTGACCCGCTGTTTTAAACCAGCACCCACATCCTTCCAAATAAAATCATAATCAATTTTTGAAAAAAAGTCAAGATAAAGTCATGAATGAATATCAATTTTCATACCGATTTTTAATTGATGTTTTTGGACTTCTCCGGCATTTAATTCCAATACTTTTTTAACGGGTTTTAAACTGGAAATAATTTTTTCATCTAAAGGAGTGGTATTTTGAACAATATGTACAATTTTGTTTTCCTTATCCAGAAACAACATATCCAAAGGAATATATGTATTTTTCATCCACATATGAATAATTTGTTCCTGTGAAAAATCAAAGAGCATCCCTTGATTTTTGGGCATGTGGTTTCGATACATTAACCCTTGTTGTTGTTCCGCAAAAGTTGTTGCCGTTTCTACCTGATAAAGTAATGTTTTTCCGTTTTCTAATTCTATACTCACTTGTTGCATGGATAAAGCATATATCTTTGTAGATATCAAAAACAGCAAACATAAAATTAAAACATTATTTTTCAAGTATAACCTCGTCAAAATCAAACAAAAAAGGATGTTGTGTTAATATAGATTTTACTTTGTCTGTATAATCAACCTCTTCGGGCATATATGTGCGCAGTCCTTGAACTATTTGTAAGGAGGATTTTTGATTCTTTTCACTGGTAGATTCCATTCTTAAACGATGGAAATCTTCATAATTTGGGGTGGCATTCATTTCAAGAACATAAGCATTTGTTGCACTGATAAAATCAGGGTAGGGAACCTCATCGTATTTATCATTGTTAATCCACCCCTTTTGGGCATAAGGAGTATTGAGATTTTTTGTACCCCAATCTGTTTGTAATGCGGATTGGGCAATCGCCAAAGAAACAGGGATTTGGTCAATTTTATAAAATAGGTTATTTATTTGTGTTGGAATTGTTTTTAGTAGAACAGCATCATATTTTTGAACTAAATTATCAAAGTATTGTTGCTCTGTTTTGGTCCATGGAATGTTGTTATCGTTTTTTTGTTTTAACAGATTAAATAGAACTTGTTCTGATAAAATTTGTTCGTTTTCACGTAAGATAAGCGCCCCGATAATTTTTGCATATAATTTTTTATTTCCCTTTTCCTTAAAATCAGAGGGGAGTTTTTTGACAAAAACACGTGGTAAAGTTCCCGGTGCTGTATTAAAAATTTTTTCTAATTCTGCTGTATTAGCGGGAAGGATTTCTTTTCCTTTAGGAGGCAGCGTTAAAACAGGCAGTAATTTTTCAAAATCGGATACTTCTTGGGCTTTAATCGGAAAAACGATCCATATACTTATAAATAAAATGAATAAATATCGCATTATTTTCTCCCCATTTTCTTTTTTATTAATTGAATCATTTCTTTTAAGTCTATTGTATGTGTTAAACACAAAGTGCTCAGGTATATACTACCCGATACAAAAATGATGAAACCAAGCAATAAAATTTGCATTATTTGGGAGATATTCACCAAAAAGTGTGCTTGTAATAATGTCATCAGATATATTCCTATCCCCATAATTAATACAGAAAACAGGAGTCTGAAAAAACGAAATCTAAAAATTGTATCAAAAGAAAACTCAGGATGATGAATTAATCTGAATAGATATTGTAAGGCGTTAATCCATACGCTACACGTTGTTGCCAATGCAATGCCGGCATATCCCCAAAATTGCATAAATAATAGGGCTAATGATGTATTTAAAACAACACCGATAATGGCAATTTTAACGGGGGTTGTAGTATCTCCACGGGCATAAAAAAATGGGGCAAAAGTTTTTGTTGCCATATAAGCCGGCAACCCCATGGAAAAAATGGATAAAGCACGAGCGGTATGCAGGGTATCTTGGGATGTAAAAACACCGTATTGAAACAAACTTTGAATGATAGGAAAGGATAGTAAAAAAAGTCCCACAGTGGCCGGTAATGACATCATCAATGAAATTTCCAATCCACGATTTAAATGGGCGTTGGCTTGTTCTATTTGTCCCATTTTGACGTATTTTGATAAGACCGGAAGTAATGCTGTTCCTATGGCAACACCAATAATACCAATGGGCAATTGAAAAACATGATGGGCATAGTTTAACCAAGAAATAGCACCGGCACCGACAAAGGAAACGAACAAAGTATCAAAAAATAAGTTAATTTGATAAACGCCCGAACCTAAAACACCCGGTGCCATTTTTTTGAGTAATATCACAACATCTTGTGATAAATTTTTGAATACTTGTAAAGGAGAAATGACTTTAAATAAAAGACCTGATTTTTGAATATGCCATAATAAAAAGAGTAATTCAAAAACGCCCGCCATTGTGACACCGATTGCGAGAGCATATGCGGGTGCTGAACCATTTGAAATAAATGGGGTGAAACATAACAAAGAAAAAATCATTGTGAGATTTAATAAAACGGGACTAAATGCTGCCGCCCAAAATTTCCCGATTGAATTTAACATACCAGACAATAGAGAGACCAAAGAAACAAACAATAAAAATGGAAAAGAAATACGACTCAGGGATGTGGCCAGAGCCAATTTTCCCGGAATTTTATCAAATCCAGGCGCCAATAAAAACATCATATTGGGCATAATAATTTCTATAATAATTGTAAAGATAAGTAGGGTATATAATAAAAAATAAAAAACCGATTGAGCAAATTCCAGGGCTTTTGTTTTCCCTTTTTGATTGAGATATCCTGTAAAAAGAGGCACAAAGGCAACATTTAACGTCCCTTCGGCAAACAAACTGCGAAATAAATTTGGAAAACGCCAAGCAACAAAAAAAGCATCAGCCATCATGCTGGCCCCCAAAAAACGGGCCATTAAAATATCACGGACAAACCCAACAACACGACTGATTGCTGTGCATCCACTAACCGTTGCAATTGATTTGATAAGTGACATAGGTTGTATTCTAATGTAATTTTTTTTCTTTTTCAATCTTTTTTTGAAAAACCAAAACACGATCTATGCCGCCATAGTCCTTATAGGTTTTTTTGAGGCGCCAATTTTGATTTTTAAAAATTTCTACAACATTTGGTTTTTGATGAATTCCAATTTCTACAAAAATGAGGGGAAGCCCTTGAATGTTTGCAAGAATACGATAATAATCCAATCCGTCCTTTCCCCCATCTAGGGCAATTTTTGGATCATACAATTTAACATTTTTATCCAATTTTTTTAATTCTTTTGTTGGAATATAGGGAGGGTTTGAAATAGCAAAATCATAAGAATCTAATAAAGTTAAAGAACGCATATCTTTTTGGTGTAACAATGCTTTTACTTTATTTAATTTTAAATTTTTACGTGCGACTTTAATGGCTTTTGAAGAAATATCTAAACCATAGCCCTTTGCCTTTGGATATTCCATTAATAAAGAGATTAATAAACATCCGCTGCCTGTTGCAATATCAATAAAAGAATAGGGCTTTGTTTTATCAGGTAGGATATCTAAAACGGCTTGAATCAATATTTCGGAATCTGGACGAGGGTCTAACACATCTTTAGAAACAACAAAATTACCACGCCAAAAACCCCGATGTCCTAAAATTTTAGAAAGGGGTTCGGATTTTAATCGTCTTTGAATGATTTTGTGGATTTTTTTTTCATCTTTTGTTTCCTGTAAAATCCATTCGGCTTCCAACAAAGGACATTCACTGACCGATTTAAGTTGTTCCACAATAAAAGATTTTAGTGTCATTTTTATATTTCTGCCAATTGGGCCATTTGGTTTTCTGTAATTAAAGCATCAATAAAATCATCCAATCCCTCACCATTTAAAACAGTTGGAAGTTGATAAACAGTTTTGTTGATACGATGATCCGTTACACGTCCCTGTGGGTAATTATATGTTCTAATCCGTTCAGAACGATCGCCGGATCCTACTTGATTTTTACGATTATCTGATCTTTCTTTATCTGCTTTTTGGCGTTCCATGTCGTATAGGGCTGTTCTTAAACGTGTCATTGCTTTTTCTTTATTCTTAAATTGCGAGCGTTCTTCTTGGCATTCTACAGCAATACCAGTGGGCTTATGAACAATCCGAATGGCACTATCCGTTTTATTAACATGCTGACCTCCGGCACCAGAAGCACGACAGGTCGTAATTTCCAAATCTGCTTCGTTAATTTGAACATCCACTTCTTTTGCCTCGGGAAGAACAGCCACAGTGGCTGCAGAAGTATGAACACGACCGGACGTTTCTGTTTCCGGAACACGTTGGACACGATGCACGCCCGATTCGTATTTCAAACGTGCAAAAACACCATTTCCGGAAATTTGGGCAACGGCCTCTTTAAATCCTCCCAAACCGGTTTCGTTCAGAGTTAAAACCTCAAATTTCCATTTCTTAAGAGCGG
Organism: Alphaproteobacteria bacterium; assembly: GCA_045643025.1. Lineage (GTDB taxonomy): Bacteria > Pseudomonadota > Alphaproteobacteria > CAAHEQ01 > UBA3637 > UBA3637. The sequence continues at coordinate 1,362 of JAZUJZ010000025.1, read as the reverse complement.
CATAACGTTCATACATACGAAAAAGTTCTGCGGCAAATAAAGCGGCTTCTTCTCCGCCTGTACCGGCTCTTAATTCCAAAATAACGTTTCGTTCATCGGCTTCATCTTTTGGTAACAGTAAGATTTGAATTTGATGTTCTAATAATGGAATTTGTTCTTTTAATTCATAATATTCCTCTGAGGCCATTTGTTTTAATTCTGCATCTAAAGAGGAATCTTCCATCATCTGTTGGTTATCAACCAGTTGTTGCTGACATTTCAGATATTTTTGTCCGATTTGCACAACTTCTTCCATAGCGGATAGTTCTTTAGATAGGGTAATAAAAGACTCCCTGTCTTGTTCCTGAGTTAACAATTGTGTCAACTCTTGATAACGGGCCAAAATACTCTTTAATTTGTCGGTGAAATTCATCAGATATCCTGTGAGGTATGAATTAATCGTCTGTTAAATCTTCCAATGATGTTTCTTGCTCTTTGGATAATTTTTTGAATTTTTCACCCTTTTTATATAATTGAACTGCATTCGCACGACCGGTGCTGATTAAAACATCATCCCAATCTAAAGAGGCCGGAGGAATAAAATGTTCATTTTGTTCAAAAACTTTATCCACCAAGATCTTATCATTATCATCATCTTTGATACGCATCCAAATACGTTCAATAGCAACCAAAGCCACAGGGGCAGAATAAACCTCTTCTGAAATTTCACGAATTTTTGGCTCTTCCACAACTGTTGGTGTGGCGAGAGTTTCTTCTGATGTTACTTTCTCTTCTTCATTAGTAGATTCAACAGGAGTGGTTATTTTCTCTAATAACTCTGATTGTTTTTCTTGTAAAGAATCCGGATAAAAATTTACGGAAATGACATACCATAAAAGGTAAAGGAAAAACAGACAGAGTAAACTGATCAAAATAATTTTTACTGTCGGCAAAGAGTGTTGATTTTTAATCACCAACATATTCAGGGGAGTTTCTGTTTCTGTGTTGGTTTCTTTGTAATACAACTCCACTATTTCATCGGGATTTAATTTTAAGTATTTCGCATAACTGCGTAAAAAACCGATGGCATAACTGCGTGCAGGAAAAACATAATATTGACTTTTTTCCAACGCCTCCAAATAATGGACATTAATACGTAATGTTTGGGAAATTTCCTCTAATTCTAATCTTTTTTTCTTACGTGCATTTTCCAAACGTGCCCCCAGAGAAGTCGATAAGGCCTCTTTTTTATAGGTTTGTTCCGTCATTTGTTTCGGAGTGACTGAAGTCGTTTTATTTTTTGTTCGCATTTTATTCCCTTTCATTGTGGCAGATTATAGTGTTTTTTCATTAAATTGTAAAGTTTTATTGTTATTTATATTA
>JAZUJZ010000024.1:0-4812 GCA_045643025.1 Alphaproteobacteria bacterium | reverse complement strand
TTTAGAATAGCTGTTATTGTTTACAGCCAATTTGCTTTTATCGCTGATCATACATTTTTTAGCCATAACCTTTTTCCTTTCTTTTGCTGTTATTGGGCATATTTTTACACTATTTTTGAATAAAAGTCAAGTCTTTTTTATTAAAAAGGATAGAAATCCGGAATGGGCTTTTCTTTTTGCTTGGATTTTTTTCTACGTCGAGCAAGATAAAAAATCCCCCCGGCAAGAACAAGACCCAATACAAAAGCCCCAATAATTGACAACCAAAAGACAGAATTTGAAATCACTTTCCCTTCATTTTTTGATACAACTTTCGGGGGATTTTCAATAGGTAAAACAGGTGGATTATAAGAATGAGTTTTTCCCGGCGCAACCGAAAAGGCCAAGGGCTCTGTTTGAGTTGTTTCTATTTTACCCGTTTTCACATTAAACCAAGGAAGAGGACTGACCTCTATTTTTTGTTGTCCATCGGATAAAGGTATCACTGTATAAGGAACCCGTATTTCTCCCATCAAATTTCCATTGGTATCAAAGGATGTTTTCCTTTCCACCGGCTCCGGATAATAACGCATCCCTTTATTGTCCAACAAATGAGGCACAGGCAAATCATTGGCATCCACATTCAATGCCACCAAACTCAGTGTTAAATGCATTGTTTGGCCAACAGTTATATTTTGGGGAATTTGGGGTAATAAGGTCAAGTCGGCCTGTTCTGTGGGTAACCACCACCCTGTCCAAGCCTGAGGTTTAGGGCGCACAGTCAAAGAAATAGGATTACTGATGACCTGAACAGGACGGACCCCACTGGTAAAAGCCGACATAAAATTGGTGGCATCAAACAAACTAAACAATCCCTTTGTTTTCATCGGTTGATGAGTAGGATTTACAATTTGTCCGTTTAATACGGCGGGCGATAATGTGAGAGTTCCCTCTTGAGTTGGCTTTAAAATATACTTGCGTTCAACAATTCGTTGTCCTTTTTGTATACGCAAATTATCCGAACCCAACGGGGTTAATTTGACTGAATCTGTCGGTGAAGGAACAATTTCTGCCTGCATCAACATCTCGGCATTTTGAAGACTTAAGGTATAAAAGATACTCTGTCCCACATAAGGCGAAGTATCAGATACATCAGCCGTTAAAGAAATTTCCGGCATTGTATCAGACGCATCTGTTGTGATAGATTTTCCAGGGGGTAAAACAGTTAAATTCAACTCGGGTGTTTTTTGTGCACCAACCATCAATGATGGAATTTTTAATTGTCCCTCTTTTACGGGTAATAATACAATTGTTTTTTCATAAGTGGTTGACCCCACACCATTAATAAAATGGCTGGATTGACTGGTCCCCTGCCCGCCTAACATAAAATCCTTTGTCAAAGGGGAAAAATCAACAGCCGGCAAAGGCGTTGTGTCCGATAAAATCAATTCCACACTTTGCCCCTGAACGATTTCATTGGTGCTTAATTGAACGTCCAAAGCACAAACAGAAAAACTGATTCCACACAAGTAAAAAAATAATATCTTTTTCATTTGTTCCCCTTTTGATATTGCAACTTAAGACGATAACGTAGAACACGAGCCGGATCATGTTGCACACGATTTAATATCTGTTGTTCCTCCTGATTAAATGTTTGTTCGTCGGGTTGTTCAGATAATGCTTGCTCTAATTCTGTTTGTGTTTTGTCTTGGGTGGGTTGATTCTCAGATTGTTCATTTTCAACCTCATTGTTCCCTTGAGAATTTTGTTGTCCTTCTTTGGAATCTTGTTGGGAATCATCACCCGAACCCGATTGATTTTGAGAATCGGAACCCTGCTGTTCCTGTTGTGATAATTGTTTTTCTAAATACTCTTTATTAAACTGAGCATCTGAATCTTCAGGGTTGATATCCAAAGCATTTTGATAGGATTGAATTGCCTCATGAATTTTTCCTTGAAAAGCCAAGGTATTCCCCAAGTTATAATAATCCAGACTTTGCTGAAAAAAAGATTCTGCTTGATTATAATCATGCTGACGATAGGATTGTATTCCCCGTTGAGTCAGGGCGTATTGCTCTTGATCCTCACGTTGAAACCAAGCCGCTTGAACTTCAATACTCAACAACATTAACAGTAAAAACAGAACATTTTTTCTAAAAAATAAACAAGCCGGAATCAAACAAAGAAGAGCCAACCAAATTCCATAATCGTCCCACACATCGGCCTGACCAAAAGAATACATATCCGTCGTTAAAACTTTCGTTTTATCTAAAAAAGATTTCACCTCTTGCAACGAGTTTTTTTCCGGATGCACCAACATGAGGGGATACACAGAATCATATCCCGTTTGATCACTTAAAAATAAAATACTGCCCCCCAATCCTGTTTGAGATAACATTTTTTCGGCTGTTTTTAATCCTGCCTCAACGGATTGAGCGGTATCCGGCAACACATCCGGTGTTAAAGAGGGAATCAAATTTTCAATCAAGCGAACGTCCGGGGTTAAAGGCATAGCAACATATCCTTGATGCATACCGTATAACACCAATCCAACACGATAATTTTTTAACAAAGTAAGGATATCATAAAGTTTAATCTGTCGTTGTTGTATTTGAGAAGCAGTCAAAGCAGGACCTAAATCCATCACAATAACGGCGTTGGGCTGACTTTGAACAGCGGGAACAGAAACTTTATGCCAGGCAGGGCCGGATAACGCTACAACGCCCAAAACCCAAAAAAGCAAAACCCATTTTGAAAATGATAATTTTTTCAATGTCAAACGACGATGAACCGATAATTCTTTTAATAATTCCTTATCAATATAGGGGATCCAAGGATTCTTACCCTCTTTTCTCTTATTCAACCAAATAAAAACAAAAGGAATAAACAGGGCCAACAAAAACAATGGACGTAAAAAAATCATTGTGCATTCTCCTTTTGCCAAAAAGCCCATAAAAAACACAATAATGACATCATTAAAGGCCAATAAAACAAATCTTTTTGAGGACGCATGGATTCATCACTGACAACAACAGGTTCCAACCGATCTATTTCATGATAAATTTCGGACATTTCTTGACTGGTTTTTGCACGGAAATAACGTCCCTTTGTCTGATGGGCAATTTTTTGAAGTGTCGCCTCATCCAAATCCAAAGAAGGATTCACCTGAAAACGACCGAAAAAATCTTGGACGGTTTGATTATCAGAACCAATTCCAACCGTATAAACTTTCACATTTTGATTTGTGGCTAATTTTAGGGCCTCGTTCACTTCTATCTGCCCCGCATTTGCATAACCATCTGATAACAAAATCACCATTTGACTTTCAGCAGGAGAACTCACGCCTGTTTGAACAGATAAGGCCAGAGCATCCCCCAGGGCTGTTTGTTCTCCGGCAATTCCTAAACCGATTTCAGAAACTAATTCCAATAAATTTTTGACATCCGGAGAAAGAGGAGCATAGGTATAGGCCTCAGATCCAAAAATGACCAATCCTAAATTGTCACCCCGACGCTGTTGAATAAAATCCGTTGAAATACGTTTTAGCATTTCCAAACGTGTCATTGGTTGACCTTGAATTGTAAAATCTGTTTCTCCCATAGAACCGGAAACATCCATCGCCAAAACAATATTACGAACCGGTCGCTGAACAGGAATCGGATCCCCCAACCACACGGGACGCATGCAAGCCAAAACCAAAAACAACCACCCCAACAAGGGAAAAATTTTACTGTGTGACACCTTACACACATTGACAGGAGCCGAAGAAATTTGATTTAACCGGTCAAAAAAAGGTAAATAAATCGCAAATCTGAAGTCAGAACGTTTTCTGTCTTGAACTGGTTTCAGCCAACGACGAACCAACCAAGGTCCAATCAATACACAGACAACAAAAGGCCATAAAAAAGCAAACATACCCAAAAATATAAAACGCTTTTATAGAAAAGTCAATGCATTTTAATGGAGTGGCTTAATGGGTTTGCTCAAAGCATACTTTAATACTTCTTCTGCCCGAGAAAGCGGAATCAATTTTAATTGTTCCTTGACGATAGAGGGAATTTCCTCTAAATCTTTTTCATTCTCAGCAGGAATCAAAACCGTTTTTATTCCGGCCCGTAAAGCCGCCAATAATTTTTCCTTTAATCCACCAATGGGTAATATTTGTCCCCGTAAAGTGATTTCACCGGTCATCGCCACATCTTTTTTAACAGGAATGCCCGTTAAAGCCGACACCAACGAAGTCATCATAGCAATACCCGCACTGGGGCCATCTTTGGGAGTCGCCCCCTCCGGCACGTGGATATGAACATCTTTTTCTTCAAAATCTTTAGAGGAAATACCAAATTCTTTGGCGTGTGCCCTGACAAAAGAATAAGCGGCCTGTGAAGATTCTTTCATCACATCCCCCAATTGTCCGGTAAGGGTCATCTTACCCTTTCCAGACATTGTCAGTGCCTCAATAGATAAAATAACCCCACCGAATTCAGTCCAAGCCAATCCGGTGGTAATACCAACTTGATCTGTTTTTTCTGCAACACCGAAAGAATATTTTTGAATTCCCGCATAGTCATGTAAATTATTCTGGGTAATTTCAACTGTTTTGACACTTTCTTTGGTTAAAATTTCCTTAACTACTTTACGGGCAATATTGGCAATTTCACGTTCCAACTGACGCACACCCGATTCCCGTGTATAGTGACGAATCAACTTCAACAAGCCCGCATCTGTAAATGTGAGTTCTTTTTCATCCAATCCGGCCAATTTTAACTGTTTGGGGATTAAATGACGTTTGGCAATTTCTTGTTTTTCTTCCTCTGTATAACCGGATAAATG
>JAZUJZ010000023.1:0-6624 GCA_045643025.1 Alphaproteobacteria bacterium | reverse complement strand
AACATCTGTTGGTCAGGCCGCTGCACAGAAAAAGGATGTGCCCACTGCATATGAAGCAGCTTTGAAACGTCATGGTGGAGCAGAAAAGTAAAAAAAACAAAAGGGGGAGAGGTATGTTTTTTTGGATTTTAACTGGACTCTGGTCGGGGGGATATGTGGCGTTGGTCAATTTTATTCTCCAAAGGTATGCCCATACAAATGTTTTAGGCATAGGGGAAAAAGCATACTGGTTGATTCCAATATGGTTGTTGGGAGTATGGTATATCTTTCGTTTGAATAAGAAACGTCATGCCAAAAAAATTGTGCAACAAGCCGTTGCAGACCATCCTTTTGTGCCGGCTAAAGGGTTTGTGCCTCATGCAATGCCTTCACAAGGAAAAAGTTCTACTTTTATGCCTTTAACCGCCACAACTCCTGTTAATACAGGCACCCCATCTGCTCCATCGGTGGATACAGTGCCTGTTCCAACGTCTGCTGCACAAAATAACCCTTCCTCTAATTTAGAGGTAAGTGCCGTAGAAGAAATCAGTAAATTGGCCGAGGAAAAAGGTTTAACTCCTTTCCCACATGTCTTACTGCAAAACATCATGATTCCTTTAACGGTGTCCTCTGATGTTCAGGCATTGTTATTTAAGTTTTTATCTGTTCCGGGCAGTTGGGTTGTTGAATCTAGAGAGCAACTGTCGGATATTTTGTGGAAAAATAAGGAACAATCTTTGCCTGTTTTAAAAGAACTCTTTCAATCAAGGGAGATTTTATCAACTATGGAACCTGAAGCTCAGGTGCAAATGGTGTTGGTCATGTTGGATGGAACTATAGAAAATTTGGCCGATATTCAGGAAAATTTGGAAAAAGAGGGATGTTATATAGTTTGTCTAAAACATAATGAAAACAATAACTTAATTTCCGTTTCTGAATTGTTGGATAAGTTATTTACCGAACCGATTCCCCCACTGGAAAATGAGGAAAAAACCAATGTTACCCCTGTTTAACAAGTTGGCCTTTTGTGTGACTACAGTTTGTGGGGTGGGGTGTTTGAAACCCGCATCTGGAACGTGGGGATCTCTACTTGGTGTGCTTTTGTCCATTTTATTGGTGAATATGCCGCTGTTTCATTTTACCCTTATCGGACTTTGTTTTTGTTTGGGGTTGATATTTATTCCCTTTTTAATTAAAAACCAAAAAGACAAGGATCCCGGTTATGTCGTCATAGATGAATTGGTGGCACAAATGTTGGTTTATGCGTGTATTCCTACTCTTTGTTTAACACCGGTAATTTATCTTTTTGGTTTCGTTTTTTTTCGTTTGTTTGATATTTTAAAACCATGGCCGGCGGATTATTTTGATAAAAAGGTTCATAATGCTTTTGGAATCATGATGGATGATATTGTGGCGGCTTTTTTTTCCATGTTATGCATTTTTTTGATAATTTTATTGAGTTTTTAATTAAAAAACGCTATACCTATAGAAAATAGATTTTAATGATATAAATGAAAGGAAAAATTATGACAAACGAACATTTTAAACATGCTTTGGAATTATATGCCGATGCCAAGGGATATCAACTCTCCCCCTTTGCCGATAAAATTATCAATCGTTGTTTAACGGCTTGTAATGGATGTTGTCCTTGTGATGTTTCTCGTGGATTGTGTCCTTGTGGGGAACATCAAAAAGAGATAGCCGAAATGGGGCATTGTCATTGTAATTTGTTTCAAAAGAAAGACTAATCTTTCTGGCACAGTGCGTGGAATTTATCCCCACCATAGTCGGTGTTCATTCCCTCTCGTGTAAAGAGAAAGGGCATGCTTAAGGATTTCAAATAAAGCGTTGAATCCTCATAAAAGATCCATATATCTTGATTGGGACATACGTTTAATACTATTTCTTTGTATTGGGTTAAGGTTTCCAAATTTGGAATATGGCTGCCTTGTCTTTCACAAAATAATTTGGCGCTGGCCATATTATAGCCATCCGTGTCTGAGCAAATCCAGTTTTGAGTGTTATGCGGACGACAAACACCGATTTTGTCATGATATGGGTAACGGAACGGAAAACACCATTCGTCTGCTGGGCAATCCGAATTTTCCCGACAAAATGGGGTAGGGGTTCCTTTGAAAATATGACAACTGTCATTATACCAATATCCTTGACAGTTTAAACAAACTTCAGGATTATGGATGTCTTTTTTATCTGGACAAAGATTAGATTTTTCGGAAAGGCGATGTTCTGTTAAATATCTTTTTCCCATACAGACCGAATCATGACTATCAAAAACACGGACAGGTTGTTTTGTGCCACAGGAATAACAATGCCCCACAACATCTTTTAACGGTTTTTCTTTTGGACAAGGATGGGAAGCGTTCAGAGAGGGCATAGGAATACTTGGCTGCGTTTCCTCGGTCGGAACAAAGGGTAGGCAATCCCAAATCGGGAATAAATCATCCCCGACATATTGTGCATACCTATTTGGGCAGAGTTGGCAATTTTCGGGCAAACCGACCCAAAATTCCGTTGGGGTTTTACATGTATAGCAGCGGCCTTTTTCTATAAAAAGGCAAGGATTATGATTTTTGAAAATAATCCATCCCGTGGTGGATAGAAAAATTAAAATCATCCCTATTGTTAAATATTTTTTCATTGTTTCTTACTCTTACGTAATAAACTCATCCCGATATCTAACATCTTTTGGCGCAGAGTATCATCTTGAATATCATTAATTTTAGACATCAAATCGGATAAATCTTCTTCGTCTAAAGGCCATTCGGGTGTTTGCGTGAGAGTGGGATTTAATTTCATCCCGCCTTGTTCTATCTTAATTTGTTTGACGGCGGGATATCCAAAATAAGTATTAATTCGTTCTATAACTTGTGCTTTTTTATGTTCAAATAACAGGGCAAAAGCCCCCCCGGCTGTTCGGACTTTTAATACCCCATTAAATCGTTGGTTGTTTTGAAAACAGAGGGCTACTGGTTTAATTCCGTAGGCCAATTCTTCCCCTAAAATATCGTGCCAATGTGAAATTAATTCAACCTGGGTAAAACCGTGCTGTCCCAATAAAGGACGTGCAATTTTTTGGATTTCTTTATTGAGGTTGCTTAATCCTTCATAATTTCTGGATCTGGGAGATTGAACGAAATCTTCACATTTTTCGGTCATTTTTATAACGCTCCAAAAAATCAGCATAGAATTTATCAAAACGATTTTCTTCTATACTTTGGCGAATTTGCTTCATGAAATTTTCGTAAAAATGAATGTTGTGCCATGTGAGTAACATACTGCCCAAAATTTCCCCTGAACGAAACAGATGATGCAGGTATCCACGTGTGTAGTTACGGCATACCGGACAGGTGCATTCGCTATCCAAAGGGCTTAAATCATCTATATGACATGCATTTCTGATGTTTAACACACCATGACTGGTAAATGCTTGACCTGTGCGTCCCGAACGGGTTGGCATGACACAATCAAACATATCTACCCCACGGGCCACAGCCCCGATGATATCGCTGGGACGTCCCACACCCATTAAATAATGGGGTTTATCTTCGGGAAGTGCCGAGGCGGTATAATCTAATACCTGAAACATTTCTTCTTGTGTTTCACCGACAGCTAACCCGGCGATGGCATAACCATCAAAACCGATATTTGTAAGGGCTTCCACCGAAGCGAGTCTTAAATCTTGATAAGTTCCGCCCTGAACGATACCGAACAAACCATAACCTTTTCTGTCTTGAAAAGCTTTCTTGGAGCGGTCAGCCCAACGCATAGATCGTTCCATGGAGGCCTTCACTTTTTGATGAGTGGCGGGCAACTTGATACATTCATCAAAAGCCATTGTAATATCGGCATCTAATAAATGTTGAATTTCCATAGATCGTTCGGGGGAAAGAAAGAATTTTTCACCCGAAATGTGGGAATTAAAGGTTACGCCTTCTTCTGTGATTTTTCTTAAGCCCGATAAACTCATTACCTGAAAGCCACCACTATCGGTTAAAATAGGTTTATCCCAATTCATAAATTTGTGTAATCCCCCAAAATGGGCGACACGTTCGGCCCCGGGACGCAGCATCAAATGATATGTATTTCCCAATAAAATTTCGGCCCCCGTGGCAGCGACAGATTCAACCGTCATGGCTTTCACCGTTCCAACTGTTCCGACAGGCATAAAAGTCGGTGTATTGATTTGACCGTGGGCAGTCGTTAAAATACCCCGCCGGGCTTTACCATTGGTATTGATAATTTTATAATCTAACATATTGTGAATTGTATCTTTTTTATCCGGTAAAGTCAAGGTTTTCTTTTTTATTGCTTTTTGTTTTGTTTTTATGTAAAATAGCAAATATTTTATAAAGGAAATCCTATGCAACAAAATCCAAAACAAATCAAATCTGAAGAAAAAAATATGATGTGGGCTATGATTATTATTATTGCCTTAATGATGGTGTTTCAATATCTTCATCCCCATCAAAAACCGCAAGAAAATCAACCCAAAGACATTGTCGCTTCAATGGAACCGGAAATAATAAAACCGGTTTTGCCTGTGGCACGTATCAATAAAAAAGAAGGAACCTTTTCTATTGAAAATCAATATGTTAAAGGTAGTATCTATAGTGATGGTTCAGGTTCAGATGATTTGGTTTTAACGCAATATAAGGAAGATTTGTCTGAAAATAGTCCTGATGTCCGATTATTGACGGAAAAATATGCCTTTGAATTAAATTGGCAAGTTCAGGGACAACAGGTTCCTTTGACGCTGCAATCTGGTAAAAAATTGACCCCTGATACACCTTTAGTTTTTGGGGCAAAAAGTCGTGATTTAACTGTCACAAGAACTTTATCTGTTGATGAACATTATATGATGACTTTTGTGGATACAGTCAAAAATACGTCCGGTCAAATAATTACGGCTTCTTTGTCCGGTCATATTCATCGTGCTCAAGACACTATTCAACCTTCTCGTTCTGTTGTTCATAATGGATTTGTGGCTTTGTCTGATAATCGGTTGCAAGAAAATTCCTATACGAAAATTGATAAGGAAACATTGGTTTATCAAACAAAAAATACGTGGGTGGGGCTGACGGATAAATACTGGCAGACGATTTTAATTCCCGATGCCAATGAATCTGTTCAAATTAAAAATACTGTAACCAATAATGAATATGTGGCTTCTTTTAATCAAGAAAATATTTCCATTCTATCTGGCCAAACAATCAGCCGGACAACCCGTATTTTTGCCGGGGCAAAAGATTTAAATTTAATTAATGATTATATGGCACATTACAATATCCCCAAGTTTGATTTAACCATAGATTTTGGTTGGTTTTATTTTTTAACAAAACCATTTTTGTATTTTTTGCAATGGTTATATGCTTTGGTGGGAAATATGGGAATTGCGATTTTATTGTTTGCCACTTTGTTGAGGTTGGCTCTGTTACCTATAGCAACAAAATCTTATGTTTCTATGGCTCAAATGAAAAAATTACAACCTAAAATGAAGGCATTGCAAGAACGATATAAAGAGGATAAAATTCGGTTGCAACAGGAAATTATGATGTTGTATAAACAGGAAAAAGTGAATCCTGCCGGTGGGTGTTTGCCGATGTTGATTCAAATTCCTGTCTTTTTTGCCCTATATAAAGTGTTGTCTGTTTCCTTGCAAATGCGTCAAGCACCGTTCTTTGGTTGGATTCAAGATTTATCTATGCCGGATAGCAGTTCTGTTTTTACTTTGTTTGGACTTCTGTCTTGGCCAATTCCCAGTTTTTTGAATTTAGGAATTATGCCTATTTTAATGGGAATTACAATGTATATTCAGCAAAAGATGACCCCACAACCGGCCGGGGCCGATAAAGCCCAAATGAATATGTTCAAATGGATGCCGATTATTTTTACCTTTATGATGTGACAATTTGCGGTGGGTCTGATTTTGTATTGGACTTGGAGTAATATTCTCTCTATCGCTCAACAACGTTATATTATGAAAAAGGTCAAATAATGGCTTTCCAAGAACGTGGAAAACAGCTTTTTTTGAAAAGTGTGAGTTTTGCCCGTGGGGTCAGAACAGAAGAGGATTTGCCATCTTTACGTTTGCCAGAAATTGCTTTTGCGGGTCGTTCTAATGTGGGTAAATCCAGTTTGATTAATGCTTTGACAGGAAAAGAAATTGCCCGTGCCAGCAATACCCCGGGTCGCACACAAGAACTCAATTTCTTTAATGTGGGTGAACAATTCTTTTTGGTGGATTTACCGGGTTATGGATACGCCAGTGCGCCACGCAAAATGGTTCAAACTTGGACACAATTGATTCATGCATATTTGCGGGGACGTCAGCAACTCAAACGTGTTTTTCTGTTGATTGATGCTCGTCATGGCCTCAAACAAGTTGATTTAAACATTATGAAGATGTTAGATACCTCTGCGGTCTGTTATCAAATCATTCTGACCAAAGCCGATAAAGTCAAACAAAGTGAATTAGATGATGTTTTTCAAAAAACGATGGCTGAAGGTAAAAAACATGTGGCGTGTTACCCCGAAATGATTTTGACCAGCAGTGAAAATGGTTTAGGGATAGCAGATGTACGTGGGGAAGTTTATAAAGTATTGGAGGGGATTTAGATGTATCAG
>JAZUJZ010000022.1:0-10073 GCA_045643025.1 Alphaproteobacteria bacterium | reverse complement strand
CTTTATCCCCATGCCAACAATTTACATTTTGTCCCAACAGCATGATTTCTTTAGCACCTGCTTTCACCAATGCTTTAGCTTCCGCTATAATTTCTTTTCCGGGACGAGAATATTCGCACCCTCGGGTATAGGGGACAACACAGTAGGAACAAAAATTATCACACCCTTCTTGAATTGCCAAAAAAGCATTCACAGGAGATTTTTGCGGTAAAGGTAAAAAATCAAATTTTGACACTGCCGGGAAATCAGCCAGAACAATTCGCTTTTTTTGCCTTTGATACTGGGATACCAACCGAGGTAATTCATGATAATTTTGGGGTCCCAAAGCAATATCCACAACTTTTGAACGTTGTAAAATTTCATTTCCAGAGGCCTGAACTACACATCCACAAACAATCACCAGCGCTTGCTTCTTTTTAATTTTTGCCAATCGTCCCAATTCGGAAAATAATTTTTCAGATGCTTTTTCACGAATATGACAGGTATTGATTAAAATAATATCTGCCTGAACCGGATTTTCCGTTTCCTGATATCCCATAACCAATAAAGTATCCCGCATCCGTGCAGAATCATACACATTCATTTGACAACCGAAGGTTTTAATATAGCATTTCATTTATTTTCTCACATACTTTTCCACATATTGTTTTAATTCCGACATTGCCTGTGATTGTGTCGCAGAATTTTTTAAGCGTTTCACTAAATCAGGATAAATCTCAGAGGGGGCCACCTCTTTGGCTGTTTCCAATAATTTACGTGTTTTCCATTTAGAAGCCGATAATAATGCCTTTTGCTTTTGTTTATCCGTAATTTTATATGCCCTTAAAACAGATAAGGTGCGTGTGGGGGCTGTTCGCATAGAACTCGGATAATACCATTTTTTTTCTGTTGGCTCTGCAGCTAAGAGCAACAGTGTATAGGGGTGCATAAACTCTCCCTTGAAAGTTTTCTCATTATTCTCAGTCGTGGAAAACAATTTCTTTTGATAAGATAACAACTGTTCCCGCCCCTCCTTAGAGGTATCATACTGTTTCAATAATTCGGACAAGTGCACCTGTGCCTCGGCATGACCGGATTCCGCCGCCAATTGATAATAATAAAGCATCGGTTCCGGTTGTTTGTTTTTTTCATAAATTTGTGCCAACAGATATTGTGATTCATCATCATTATAAGTTTGGGCGCACGTTTGCATTGCCATAAAGGCCTGTTCTGCTTTATTTTGTTTGATAAAAAATTCGGCCAAAGGGCATTTACCCATAACCGGCAAAGAATATCCCAACAAAATGCATAAAACTATTTTACAACAGAAATTTCTATCCATTTTACCTCCTTTGGTGCGGGGGAATAACTTGCAAAAAATGCTTGTTCTTGATTTGGTGCCAAAGTGCCACGATTCAGATGAATTTCCTTTTGAAACACGACTTGACCAACAGAATCATAAGCCGTTGCCATCACCGCCTCCGGCACTATTACTATATTCATGGTATCATTATGGATAATACCCTCTATTTGAACAACGGGTCCAAAATCATTTTCAACCACTTTAAAATGCACAGCCCGAAATGAGAAAGGGCTCACCCCAGGCGATGTCGTTTCCGCATCCATTGATTTTTCCGATACATCAGAATCCACAAACAAAGGAATGTCTATTTCGTTTTGTTTGATAACGGGTGTCCGAGGATAAGAGGGTTTTTGATATTTTTGGGAGGGAACCGTTTTTTGCCGATAAATTTTTAAGGTATCCATATTATTTTGCATTTGGAGTTCACTGCGATATTGCCATGCCAACCCCAACAAAATACACAAAATCATCAAGCTGACAACAACCATTAAAACAGGCAACAGGACAGAAGTTTTTTTCCTGTCTTGATAGAGGGGACCGGGTCTGAAAACCTCGGGAATTTCAGGTTGCGCCACAGAGGGTAAATCTTGTCTGGGTAAAACTGTTTCTTCCACATTCAAATTCTGCAAAACAAACGATTCGTCTGTTTTTGGAACTTTTTTTTCAATTTGTTGTGTCTTATCAGATGTTAAAACAAAATAATGTTGACAAGCAGAACATTGCATTTTTTGCCCAGTTTTTAAGGAAATCTCATCTGGAATTTTATATTTTGCACCACATTTTGGACAAATAACAAACATTTTTCTTTTCCTTTTTCAAAAAATAGTGTAGATATAGTATATACAGTTTTTTGAAAAAGATGCAACATTTTTTCGTAAAGGATAATAAAAATGGTCTCAAATGAAGCACTTTCCCCGGTTATTGCGGAATTTAACGGGGTGTCTTTTCACTATAAAGTCGGGACAGAAGTCTTAAAAGATATCCATTTAACTTTGGCCCCCGGCTCATTTCATTTTTTAACCGGAGAAAGCGGTGCGGGGAAAACATCCCTACTGGGATTGCTTTATTTAGACCATCTTCCCACAAAAGGAAGAGTGCGCTTATTCGGGCAAACAGTCGACTCACTTTCTCGCTCTGCAAAGGCACAAATTCGCAGACAAATCGGTGTCGTTTTTCAAGATTATCGTTTATTGGATCATTTAACGGCCTTTGATAACGTGGCACTTCCCTTACGCATTATCGGGGAAAAAGAAAGCGAAATCAAAAAGCATGTTACTGAATTATTGACCTGGGTAGGATTAGAAAAGCAAATGCGTGCCCATCCAAATGAATTATCCGGTGGCGAACAACAACGTATTGCGATTGCCAGAGCCGTTATTCATAAACCCTCTTTGTTATTGGCCGATGAGCCCACAGGAAACGTAGATGATACGATGGCTAAAAGGTTACTGCATCTGTTTTTGGAACTGAATAAATTAGGAACAACTGTGGTTGTTGCCACACATAATGAAAACTTGATTAAAAGTTTTTCTTTTCCTCAATTACATTTGAATGCGGGGCAAATACAACTCATTCCTCCAAAAACGTCCTATACGGAAATAGCCACTAAACTCTTTTCAAAAGGAGATAAAAATGTCCAAGCATAGTGAATTTTTATTCGCAACAGACAGCACAAGGTTATATTTTCCTTGGATGTGTTTGTTAATGGTTTTTATTGGCAGCATTTTATGTGGCGGCGGAATTATCACCTATAACTTGGTTCATTCTTGGCATGAAGATATTGCAAAATCCTTAACCATTCAAATTGATACCTATGATTCTAATGGTCAATTTCGGGGAGAAAACATCGCCGTAGATGTTGAAAAAGCCCTGTCTATTGTTCGGACAACACCCGGAGTTAAAGGCGCCTCTGTCTTAGATGAGAATCAAATGTCTGAATTAATGGCTCCTTGGGTTGGAGCAGACATTCCTTTGGATACACTTCCCTTACCAAAATTAATTGATGTGGAAATTGATGCAGACCATCCACCTTTTTTGCAACAATTGAAAATGGATTTAGATACCTTGGTTCCCAGCGCTACCATGGATAGTCAACGAATTTGGTTGGCAGATTTATTAAAGTTATCCCATCGTATTTTTCAAATTGTGATGACTTTATTGGTTTTATTAGCCGGAACAATTATTTTTTCTGTGGCCTATACAACACGAGCCAGTTTAAATATTCATGAATCCGTTATTAAATTGGTTCATATGATGGGAGCAAAAGATGTATATATTACAACGAAATATGCCCTTTATAACTTTAAACGTTCCTTCATTGGGTCTATGTTGGGTTTTTTATGCGCTATTCCATTATTAATACTGCTCATTTATGGGTTCAAAAGCACCATTACAACATCGTTTCAAATTGAGTTCACACTTTTACAATGGGGATTAATGGTGCTTTGGCCCATACTCATCTGTTTTATTTCCGCCATTGTAACCAGTCGGACTGTTTTAATATATTTAAAAAGGTTTTTATAATGAGTTATCATCTCCGACATCTTTGGGAATACATTTTGGGAACCGGATTTGCCCTGTGGTTAATTTGTTTTTTAATTTTTTCCCTGTCGGCAATTTCTTTTAAATATATTCCACCGGAAACAACTCAAGCCATTGTGGTTTTAACAGGGGGAACAGACAGGATTAAAGAGGGTATTAAATTGTTGCAACAACATATGGGACAAGATTTATTTATCAGCGGTGTCAATAAATCCGTCAAACAAGATGATTTATTAAAAGGTATAGAAGACGAATATTTATCCCATATTCACTTGGGATATATGGCCGATTCTACATTAACCAACGCTTTAGAAGTATCAGACTGGATTCAACAAAAACAATACACCTCAATTATTTTGCTGACCAGTTTTTATCATTTACCGCGAGCTTTATTAGAAATCCATCATCATATCCCAAATCTGACGGTCATTCCGCACGCTGTTTTTCCGAAACAATTTAATGAATCAACCTACTGGGTGCATACAAAATATGCATGGCAATTATTTTTGGAATATCATAAGTTTTTAGTGGTTTATTTGAAATACCTCATTCAAAGGATAATTATATGATTAAATTTAAGTCTTACCTTTTTACATTAATTCTTTATTTGGAAAGTTTCGTCATTTTTGTGGTTTTATTTCCTTTGGTCTTTTTCCCACGAAAAATCACTCTGTGGATTCCAATTGTGTGGACAAAAACCATTCGCAAGACCTTACAACTCATTTGTCATATTCATATTCAAGTAGAAGGGTTAGAAAATCTTCCTGTAAAAAACGGATATATCATTGCCTCAAAACATCAATCTGCTATGGAAACATTGTTATTTCACGCATTAGTCCCAAATGTGTTTTATATTTTAAAGCAATCATTAATGTGGTTACCTTTTGCGAATTTATATGCCTGGCGAACAGGATGTATTCCTATTGATAGAAAAGGTGGAACTCGCACGATGCGTAAAATGTTAACACGTGCCTCCAAGAGATTTAAGGAAGAAATGAATTTGATTATTTTCCCAGAGGGAACACGTGTTTTACCCACAGAACAAAAACCTTATGGTTCCGGAATTGCATTTTTATATGACCAATGTCATGTTCCTGTTATTCCCGTTGCGTTGAACACAGGGGTATATTGGCCAAAAAACAGCGTTATGAAATATCCCGGAACTGTGATTGTTCGCTTTTTACCCCCTATTCAACCGGGATTAGAAAAAAGAGATTTTTTGAAAAAATTAGAGAATATTATAGAAAAAGAGCAACAAACCCTTCCTAAGTTTTGGAAAAGAAATTCATGATTCAACCTAAATATATCTTAAGTCTGCACGCCGATAGTTCCGTACGAAATGTAGCGGTGGCCTTAGTCCTAACAGACGGGGTAGATATTTTAGAAACCCCAAAAAGTTTTCATCGCCCTTTTCCCGAGGATTTGCAACAAATCTTACACACATCAAAGGAAATTTCTTTAACCGATGAATTACAAATCAAAAACTTAGACAAACAAACGACAGATTTTTTTATTCAGGTATTACAAGAAGCAATGGAATTATGGAAGACGAACACCATTGATTATATCTGTCTTTCCGGGGTATTTTTAACACTTTCCAGCAATCAACATCAAGCCATTGAATTAGGTAATCTGCAACACATTGCCAATACTTTTCACAAACCTGTTATCGGACGTTTTGTACAATCGGATATGAATGCAGGGGGTGTAGGCAGTCCTTTACTCTCTGTTTTTTGGCAACAAATGACTCAACACCTCAATAAACCTTTATTTGTTGTCGGCTTGGGAGGCGTCCTAAAAATGACCTATATCGGCGAAAATGGTGAATTGGGCGCTTGCGATATCGGGGTTGGTTTTGCTTTAATGGAAAAGTGGATTACTCTACACAGTCAAGAAGATGAGGATGACTTTGGAATTTTGT
Source organism: Alphaproteobacteria bacterium (assembly GCA_045643025.1). GTDB lineage: Bacteria > Pseudomonadota > Alphaproteobacteria > CAAHEQ01 > UBA3637 > UBA3637. The sequence goes on along the minus strand of JAZUJZ010000022.1, from coordinate 4,269 downwards.
CGGCAAAAGGTCAAGCAAATCAAAAAGTCGTCAAAGCAATGATGAATCATCCTTTTTTATCCTTACCTCCCCCAAAAGCCATTCATAGAAATGATTTTGATATTTTATTGGAACAGTTGGCCGGACTCAGTTTACAAGATGGATGTGCAACCATTATTGACTTTATGGTGCAAATGATTAAACAAGCGGGAAATTTTTTTCATCCGAATACCCAAAATTGGTTGTTTATCGGTTCAGAGCGTAAAAACGTGACACTGATGCTCAAATTAGCGCAAGAATTTCCACATATTTATAAAATTGAAACGGATTTACCCTTTTCTAATCATCTGAATGCTGTCGGATATGCATTTTTAGGGGCCAGATTCTTGGCAGATTTACCCATTTCCCTGCCCCAAACGACAGGGTCGGATTGTCCTTTAACTTGTGGTATTCAAGTTCATCCAAAATAAAGGTTGATTTTTACTTTAATTTACTTTATGATGTTTCAAAAGGAGTTTTTATGAAGTGGATCCAAGCAAATTCATATGCCATTCAGCCCACCAAGGAAAATAAATTGGTGATTGAATTACCCGCATTAAAAACAAAGGTTCAAAATCCCAAATTAATGTATGATAAGGGGGAAAACGCCCTGTTATTCAGGAATGAAACAGAAAATTATGTTTTAGATTATGTGCATCCTCAAGTGCGGGAAGCCCTCTATAATGCAACCGAGGTCAGCATTTGTGAATATGACCCTCAAAAAAATGAAGTTTTGGCATTTTATGATGCCCCGGTACAAAAGGTTCCCACAATTTCCGTTCAACTCTTTCAACAAAAAGGATAAAATATGTTTAAGGATGATAAAGTTACCCAAGATCCAACAGGTATGAGCACAGCATTAACTGCGGCAGAATTAGCCGCCGGTTTACTTGGAACATTGGGGTTGGCCTCTGGTTCAATTGCCTGTGCCGGGGTTGCTGCGGTTGGTATTCTGACTTGGTTTGCCTTTCATAAAATAAAAGCGCATATGGCCACCAAAAATTTAACACCAGATGGACCGGCTTATGCTTGTGGGATGTTATCCAAACTCATGGGTAGAAAACGCACCAAAGGTCGGGGATAAATTCTCTATTTTTCTAAAAAAAAAGACTTTACAAAAGGGAAAAAATATGCCACCCTGTTTAGTAGGGAGAATAGAAGGTGCCTGTACAATTTGAAAAAGTTCAGCCAAGTGAAACAGATATTCGTTTAGACCGTTGGTTTAAACGACATTACCCCGAAGTTTCGCATGGCGAAATTGAAAAATGCTTGCGCCAAAAAAATATTCGTGTCAATCAAGTAAAGGCAACAGCCAACCAAAGATTGAAAGCGGGTGATTTGATTCGTATTCCCCCTTTTAAAACAAAAGTTCAAACATCCTCCCCTCAGAAAAAAACTTTAACCAAGGCACAAATACAATTCATTCAAAGTTTGGTTCTCTATAAGGATGAAGAAGTGATTGTTCTCAACAAACCCGCTGGATTGGCCGTACAAGGTGGCAGCAAAACAACACAACATATTGATGGGCTGTTGGATGGACTCTGTTTTGATTATTCCGAACGTCCGAAATTGGTTCATCGGTTAGATAAAGAAACCTCCGGCGTTTTAATGGTGGCCAGAACGACTCAAGTTGCCGCAAAAATGACGAAACTATTTAAAACAAAAGACATTCAAAAAACATATTGGGCTTTAGTGGCCGGTTGTCCTAAAGTAAAAGAAGGTAAAATTGAGGCCCCCCTCATCAAAAAATCCTTTGGTAATATGGAAAAAGTTTGTGTGGATTTTGAACAGGGGGATAAAGCCATCTCTCTATACCATGTTCATGACCATTTATCCAACCAAGTATCTTGGCTGGAATTAATGCCCTTGACCGGACGCACACATCAATTAAGGGTGCATTGCGCTGATGTATTAAAAACACCCATTATCGGGGATGATAAATATGGCCAACGCAATATCCTTAATAAAAATCTGCCCAAACGAATGTTTTTACATGCACGTGCCTTAACCTGGCTTAACTCCAAAGGAAAGTCACAGACTGTGGAGGCCCCGATTGATAAAGACTTTCAAATAGCTTTCTCTGAATACGGTTTTACGGAATCATAACAAAGGAAATAAAATGAAAAAATTTTTAATTGCTTTAATTATTGTCATTATACTCCCCTTTTTACTTGTTGGACTTTTGCTCTTGACCTTTGATTTGGATAAATATCGTCCTTTATTAGAGGAAAAACTATCACAATCCCTGGACACACCCGTCAAAATCGGACGTTTACAAACCAAACTCAGTTTAATCCCAACCATTCAAATTTCAGATTTCAATCTGATGAATAAAGAAAACAAACCATTCTTAACCGTTTCCAGTATGGAGGCCACAATAGAATTGATTCCCATTCTGCAAAAGCAAGTACGTATCCCAAAAATTTCAATTCCTTTGGTCAGTGCAAACTTAACAAATTTACCGGAAAAAACAACCAATCAATCCGATCAGGCCTCCTCAACGCCTGCCGTCAAAAATGATTTGAGTAAAATTTTATGGGTTGAGGAAGTCAAAATCAACAAGATGTTAATTATTTTTATGAACAAAAACACTACAGAACAAGTTTCCCTGGAAAACTTAACTGTAAAGAAAATGTCCAAACTGAACATGAAAATAAATTATCAAGGAAATGAGTATGATCTCAATGCCAATTTTGGTAATCTGGTTTTGTTATTGCAACAAAACAATTTACCCATTGATTTAACAATACGTAATCAAGCAAACAATTTGAAAGTCAAAGGTCAAATCGGGAATTTTCGAAAAATAGATCAAATTCGTATGGAGGCCAATGCAACGATTCCGAATATGTCTCGTTTATTAAAAGATGCCTCTGCAGATATGAGAAAATATCTCGGTTTTGAGGCAACCATGAAAATTATCTTAGATGGAAATTTAAACAAGTTAAATATCAAAAGTCTGACAATGAATGTAGGGAAAAACGCATGGAAATTGGAAGGAAGCGGTAGTCTTAATCATTTGACTAAAGATCCCTCTTTGAATTTACGTCTCGCTTCTACATTGTCTGGAGAAGAGGTAAAAGAGAAGTGGGGAATTAATGAGTTTGAATTTAATACCTCGCTCAACGCTGATAAAAATAAATTGGAGTTAAAGAATATCAAATATAATGCCAACAAATCTGATTTATCCGGAAATATTACTGTAGATTTTACAAAAAAACCTATTGGAATACAGGCCGATTTAAAGGGATTTTATTTTGCTTTAGATGATATTCTTTACAAAAAAGAAAGCAAAGTATCTTCTAAAATTCCACAGAAAAATTCATCTTCCTTCATTCCTAGTCAAAAACTCCCATGGGATATATTAAACAGTTTTGACTTAAACGGTAAAATACAACTACAAAATGTAGTATTGAATCAATCTATTTCCGATTATGCTTCATTGAATGTAGAACCTGTATTAAAGGACGGTATTTTGACCTCTCCCATTCAGATGAGGGTTTTATCAGGAACTGTTAACAGTGTGGTCAGATTGAATGCTCAAAATAAAAATATCCAATTAAAAATGGAAGCAAAAGAATTAGATTTGAACAAAATTCGCCCACTTTATCAAGAGGTGCAAAACGCCACATTATATACAACTTTAACCGTTGAATCAGAAGGAGAAAATTTGAAAAAACTCCTCTCTCGTGCCAATGGAAACGTCGTATCCGAAATTATCGGTGGACAAATTGTTAATAAATGGTTTAATACGCTTGCCGACAGTTTGAAAGAATCTTCTTTCACAAAGGCATTTTCAACAACGGAATCCAAAACAAATCTGTTATGCGCTGTTGTAAATTTACCGATTCAAAATGGGAAAATAGTGACGCAAGATAAAATTGTTTTGCAAACGGATGCATTAAATATGATATTGAATGGACAGATTGATTTAGGACAAGAAACACTTACCTTATCACTGTTACCCTCTTTACCAAACAAGACTTCAAAACTCTTGCAAGATATTCAAACGATAAAATTATCCGGTAAATGGAACGATTTACAGGTGGGTGTTGATGGGCAAAAAATCGTACAAAACGTCGCCCAAGAATTATTCAAGAAAAACTCCGAAAATCCAGAGAATACCACAAAAGCATCTCCAACAGATTTGTGCCAACAGGCTCTGGGACGTCCTTTAACTAAAAGACAAATGGCGATCAAAAAACAAGAACCGGTTAAAGTAAAACAAGAGCCATCTGTTCAAAAAACAGACTT
>JAZUJZ010000021.1:0-12033 GCA_045643025.1 Alphaproteobacteria bacterium | reverse complement strand
GGCAAACAATTCCGCCCCTGACACATGAAATTTAACCACCACAGCCCCTGAATCCATTTTTTCCAAAACAGTGGCTTTACCATCAGCAGGGAGTATAATTTCATCCCCCACTTTTAAACGTCTGGCATTTTTAATCAAAGTTTCCCAAGTGGATAAATCCCTTTGTTTAAAAAGGGTCATTTCAATTTTGGCTTTTCCCCTGGCCCCAAACAAACGGGCTGGAATGACCTTGGTATCGTTAAAGACCAACACATCTGTCGAGCGCAATAAATCTGGTAAATTCAGCATCATTTTATCCGACAGTGTTGTTCCGTCAATATGCAAAAGACGTGCCATATCCCGTGGTTCTACAGGGACATTAGCAATCAATTTTTCAGGTAAATTAAAATCAAACAGCGAGGTTTGCATTAGAATTGTTCAATATCTTCGGGCAGAATAGACATATTCCAGTCAAAAGAAATATCACCTTCATCATCATTTTTATAAATCACACCCACAAATTCTTTACCGATATACACTTCAGCAGGACCGTCTTTAGCGCTGCTTTCATTCAAGGTAATATCAGGATTCCAAAAAAGTTGGCGCAGATATTGTTGAACTTTATTTCTTTCTTCTTCAGTTAAAGTCATGGGATTTTCCTTTCTTTTTTTTGGCTTTTCTGATATTATATAGGAATGACAACAAAAAAGCAATCTTTTTCAGAAATCATTTCTATTGCCCCTATGCTGGATTGGACAGACCGGCATTATCGCTATATGATGCGCTTGATTACCCATCACGCAATGCTTTATACAGAAATGGTGGCTTGTAATGCCTTGATTATGGGACGGAATAAAGAATTACTTTTGAACTATAATCCCGAAGAACATCCCCTGATTTTACAGGTGGGGGGGAGTGAGCCGAATTTGATGGCCCAATGCGCCAAGATGGCGCATGAGTGGGGTTATGAAGGGATTAACATCAATGCGGGATGTCCCAGTTCCCGTGTGCAATCGGGAAAGTTTGGGGCGATTTTAATGAAGACCCCTGATTTAATTGCCGATTGTGTGGCGGAGATGAAAGCAGCCTGCCCCCTGCCCGTTTCCGTAAAAACACGCATTAGTTTATCCGATGTGCCGGGAGATGGATTTGATGAACTGTTTCATTTGGCTGACTTAGTTCAAAAAGCGGGGTGTTCCCATTTGATTGTTCATGCCCGAAAAGCGAAACTCAACTGGCGTCCCAAAGAAAACAGATTGCGCCTGCCCCTCAATTATGAACTGGTTTATAAACTTAAAAAATGCTTTCCGGATATGAAAATTTCCATCAATGGGAATGTGTTGGCTTTACACGAAGCACAAGAACACTTAAAACACGTGGATGGGGTTATGATTGGGCGGTGGGCGTATGGCAACCCTTATGAATTAAGAACGGTGGATGAGATTTTTTATCATGACCCACATCCTGTTTTATCACGGGAAGAAATCTTGCAAATCATGATTCCTTATATGGAAAAAAATCACAGGCAACTGACCCGCATTATTCCGCACATGATTGGGCTTTATCGCGGGCAACCCTATGCGTCTGTTTATAAAAAAGCGTTATTAAGTCGTGATGTAGGAAAATTAAAAGAGTTTTTAACTCAATCTCAAGAAATTTGACAATCAACAAAAATATGATATAATTATAGCACATCAAGGAGATTTGACATGCAACAAAATTTACAACGTCAAGAAAGAAAAGACTTAAGAAAGAAAGTCCTAATAGAACGAACACAAGAACAACAAAAACACATTGAACAGCTTTCTGTCATGTGTGAACTTTTTAAAGCACAAAACGCTTTAGCCCACACAAAAGCGGGTAGAGAAGCAAAAAAAATGATTCAAACACTCATTGATAAGGTTAACTTAGAAAGAGTTGAAGAAAAAGCGTATCTGAAAATTTTTGACTTGTCTTTTGGAACAAAAGAAAGAAACGCACAAGCAAAAGAACTGATGAAAGCATTGGGTTGGAAAAAAGGCCCTACGGCCCATATGGCGGCCATGCAACCTAAATGGCGAAAAAATCTATTCGTTAAAGCCATGAGAGCCAAACAAAAAAAAGAAAGGGAAGCATAAACTTCCCCTTTTTTATTTCTTCGTCGGATTCAAAATTCCCATTGAAAGAACAAGTTTAAAGGCCTCCTCAACGGGTATATCCAATTCTTTAATATCCTTTTTCTTAACAAAAATCATAAAACCAGACGTGGGGTTTGGCGTTGTGGGAACATAAACCGTGACATAATCCCCCGGTAATTTCTTTTTAAATCCCCGATAAAGGGGGGCTGTTAAAAAAGCAATCGTCCATAATCCTTTGGACGGATATTGAATCAAAACAGCTTGACGAAAGGCCTGAGTCCCCCCTTTTCCCATTAATGTTTCAAAGACTTTTTTTAAGGCACCGTAAATTCCAGATACAACGGGGAGAGTTTCCAAAATTTTACGTCCGGCCCCAATCAACCAACGCCCCACAACATTTGTTGTTAAAATTCCAATAAAAATTAAAAATAAGAGCAATAAAATAATCCCCAAGCCGGGAACACCGTAGGGTAAATAAGGGGCATACTTATCTGGAATTAAATACTTGGCCCAACCATCCATTAAACGAAACAAGCCAACCGCCAAATAAATCGTAATAGCCACAGGTGCCATCACAAAAATACCCGTTAATAAATAAGTTTTTAATGTATGCTTTTTCTTCATCTTTTCTCCTTTTTTTAAACTTTTGTTTTTCGTTTAACAAAATGTTTCTGGAAAATCCCGTAAACCTGTTGGGTGAACGGAGAAACATTTCCCTGACCTTTTTCAACATCTCTTAAAAGTCTTAAATCCTTTAAGAGTGTGGCTGTTAATTCACGCACGTTTGGCTCTTTTTTTGGGGATACCTGCGAAAAATGTTCACGACAAAATTTATTGGATTGAAGAGCTTGCCATCCCATTTTCTCAAAAAAAAGTGCATCTAAATTATCATCAGCAACAATGACTTTCTGCGTATGGGCTGTATTTGATTTCGGATCAAACCTCCAAGCAATGGGTAATACCTCCATCCATGTATGAGCATCATGAACCAACACATAACGGTGCCCTTGATATTCATATTCCTGATATGCCGTTTGATTAAGGGTATAATAGTTACCATCACAACGAATTTTTTTCCCCAGCAACAGCGTATTTAAAGTTTTATTTAAGGGAGAATTGACTTGATTTTGCGGCCATGCCCCATAAAAAAAAGTATTGTCAGAATAAAGGGGAAGTTTTTGGTGATGTATCCGAATCATACCTGTCTGTTCTTGTGCAGGTGGCACCATCACTGTTGTGGATAAATTTAACTGAAGTTGTTGGCCTTTTGGGGTATTCTTTCCTAAAAGCGCCCAATCTGTGAAATCTAATTTATCCGGCACTGTTTTTTGGGCTAATAAAACTTTTAATGTCATGCGTTATCCTTTAATTTTTGAACTAAATTCATAAAATCTTCACCCCGTTCTTCAAAATTGTTATATTGATTATAACTGGGAGCACCGGGACTCATCAATACAACACCGCCCACAGGGGTCAATTGATGGGCCAATAAAACAGCCCGTTGCATATTGGGCACATGATGGGCTGTTGTTATTTGATTTCCCGTATCCGGCAAGGCAATGGCTAAAATATTTCTATCCTGAATCATCTGATTCAACCGGGTATAATCATACCCCCCATCCCATCCCCCAACAATTAAAGTAATCGGACGCATCCGAAAAGTATCCAATGCAGCCATCACAGGTTCGGGTAATGTGGCAATACTATCGTTGATATACAAAACTTGATTAACACTCCCACAGGGTTGTAATCGATGTTTTAATGGGACAAAAGATTCAAAAGATTTTTGGGCTAATTGAGGGTCAAAACCCAAAATCTGCAACACACGTAAAACGACACAGGCATTTTTTTGATTATGTTCCCCGAACAAAGGTAAAGATTCCACAGAAAATAAAGGCTTTTGATCGCAAAAATATCCCCCTTGTATTGTAATAGGATTAGTTGTGAGTTCCACAATCGTTTTGGCCTGTTGTAACATATGACGCTTATCGGCGTGATATTTTTCCAAAGTTCCGTGCCAGGGCAAATGGGCCGAATAAAGGGCCATCATCACACCAATATCCGGAGTCCCCACAAAATCGGCACATTGATAACTGGATGTTTCAGCCACAACAATATCTAAATTTTGATCTACTAAACTTATCAAAGGCAAACCAATATTTCCCCCCAGACCAACATGACAACTATATCCTTTAAGGGTGTGCGCCAACAAAGAACAAGTCGTGCTTTTTCCCTTTGTCCCCGTCACACACACCACTTTTGTCTTTGGATTTTTATTAGACATAAACAAATTCGTTCCCGATGTAAATTGAATTCCCCTCTTTTGAGCTGTTTGAATTTCGGGACGATATAAACAAACCCCGGGAGATTTGACCACAATATCAGAGGTAAAAATATCCGACACATTCTCCTCTGAAATACATGTGATATGGGCCGATGGAACATGTTTTAACAGCATCTGTTGGGTGGCTTGTCCCTCTTTACCCATCCCCCACAGGCCTATTTTTTTATTTGCTAAATCTTTCCATAACATATAAATTTTCCTTGTAATTTTAATGAAGTTAGTGTATATCAATTATCATCTTTTGTAAAGGATAAAACAATGAAAAAGTCTTTTTTATCTCAAGGGTGGAAATATACACTGATTCTTTTACTTTCTGCTTTTTTAATCTTTTGTGGTATCCTGTTACAAAAAGCATACCTCACTACACCCGAAGAACATTTTTACTTGGGAACACGCTGTCTGGAGAGTGATCCGGCCAAAGCAGTCCGTCATTTTAAAAGAGCCAAAGAAAGCCCCCTCAAATCTATTCAAATTCGCAGCCAATTATACTTAGCCCATCTCTATCACCATGGAGGTCAAGGCGTCAACCAACATATTCCAACGGCCGTCTTTTATTACGAAAAACTGGCAACAGAAAAAATACCGGAAGCCCTATATCAATTGGCCTTATTTTACGATGCCGGGGATAAAGTGCCGGAAAACAGGGAAAAAGCCATTGACTATATGAAACAGGCCGCAGAAACACTCCCAGAAGCACAATATGCCCTTGGGGTATGGATGGAACGGGAATACTTGGGGAAAGCAGATATGGAAAAGATACTCACACTGTATACGCAAGCCGCAAACGGGGGTGTTATCAATGCGATAAAAAGTTTAATTTCCCTTTATCATGGGGGCGAAAAAGGAATCAAAAAAAACACAGAAAAAGAAACATACTGGCGTGAACAATTAAAATTAAGGCTAAAAAAAAAATGACTTTATACAGAAAAGATTATAAAAAACCAACGTTTAATTTAACGGAAACAAGATTAACATTCACTTTAGATCCCCAAAACACATTGGTAGAGGCAGAATTAGACTTTCAAAACGCCCAAACGGGCAAGGAAATTCTACTGAATGGTATAGATTTAGAGTTAAAATCTATCTCGGTGGATGATTATCGTATCGTAGAGGATGGTTTGGCCTTTTATCCTCCAGAAGAGAATTTTACCCTCAAAACAACCGTTCTTATTCATCCGGACAAAAATACGGCCCTGGCCGGTTTATATACGTCCAATGGATTATTAACGACCCAAAACGAACCGGAAGGATTTCGTCACATTACCTATTATCCCGACCATCCGGATGTCATGAGCCATTATATTGTTACAATTAAAGCCGATAAAAAAAACTATCCCATCCGATTAAGCAATGGAAATATCATCCGTGAATCCGAAACAGAGATTACCTATGACGATCCTTTCAATAAACCCAGTTACTTATTTGCTTTGGTTGCCGGAGATTTAGATGTGCTCACCGATACCTATACCACAAAATCAGGTAAAAAGGTGGATTTACATCTTTATTGTGAAAGGGGTAAAAAAAATCGTCTCAGTTATGCGATGGAAGCATTAAAACGGGCCATGAAATGGGATGAAGATACCTTTGGATTAGAGTATGATTTAAATCGCTTTTCCATTGTGGCTGTTTCTCATTTCAATTTTGGAGCCATGGAAAACAAATCCCTCAACATCTTTAATGATTCCTTACTGTTGGCCGACCCCCTTTATACAACGGATAAAAACTATATTGCCATTGAGGGCTGTATCGGACACGAATATTTTCACAACTATACCGGTGATCGTGTCACCTTAAAAAACTGGTTTAATTTATCTCTCAAGGAAAGTTTAACAGTCTATCGTGATTCTGAATTTACTTATGATTTACACTGTAAACCCTGCGAACGTATTGAAGACATCTTAATGTTACGCCATTATCAATATCCGGAAGATGATGGTCCTTTGGCTCACCCCATTTTATTGGAAAAAGCAGAATCCGTCCATAATTTTTATACCCCGACCATATACAATAAAGGGGCCGAGGTTATTCGTATGATGCGTGAAGTCGTGGGTCAAAAAAACTTTATGAAAGGAATTGCCCTATATTTTTTACGCCATGATGGACAAGCCGTTGAAATCCAAGATTTTGTGCGGGCTATTGAAGACGCAAGCAATACAGATCTATCCCAATTCATGAATTGGTATCATTTTGCAAAACGTCCGACAGTCAAGATTCAAACATCCTATGCCGACCACATATTTACCATTCACATGAAACAAAGCCATCCTTTAACTCAAACACCTTTCATGATTCCATTAAAATACGGATTAGTTGCCCAAGATGGAACAGACCTGTTGTCGGGAACATTGATTTTGGATGAAACAGAAAAAACATGGACATTTGATGTGATTGAAAAACCAACCCTTTCCATCAATCGTGATTTTTCGGCCATTGTTGATATTGACATTACCTATACCCCCGAAGAACAAATGTTATTAATGAGCAGCGACTCTGATCTGTTTAATCGTTATGAAATTGGACACCAATATGCCCTGAACAGTTTAATTCAAATGCTCAATAACCCCGAGGAAAAAATTGATGAAAAACTCATTCAAATAATGGGAATTTATTTAACTCAAGATGTGGATCCCATGTTTAAATCCTTGGCACTTACCCTCCCCACAGATGCCGAAATTATTAATGCCACCAATCATGTCAACGTGGATAAACTACAATCCTTGAGGCATTTAGTCAAAAAGCATTTTGCAGAAAAATATCAAGAACAACTGGTCCATTTATATCATCAAATGCAAGAAAACGGTCCCTATCGTCTGACACAAGAGGCCATGGCTAAACGAGATCTCAAAAACACCCTGTTGGGATATATTGCCTGGACAAACCAAAGTAATTTGGCCTATCAACAATACCAATCTGCCGACAACTTTACGGATTTAATAGGGGCTTTACGAGTTTTGGTGCATCATCAACTTCCTCAAGCACAAACAGCCCTGAACGATTTTTATCAACGTTATAAAGATGATTCTTTGGCCATCAATAAATGGTTTTTAATTCAAGCCACAATCCCCGTTGAAGAAGCCCTCAATACAGTCAAAAAATTGATGACCCATCCTGTTTTTGATATTAAAAATCCCAATCGTGTCAGATCCTTATTGGGCGCATTTACAGGAAATACAGTGGCCTTTCATACAAAAGAAGGATATGTTTTTATCGCCGATCAGATTATACAATTAGATAAAATTAATCCGCACCTTGCCTCGCAATTAGCACAAAGTTTTGATACCTATCAAAAGATGAGTGAACATCTTAAGCCCGCTGCTCAAAAAGTATTAAATAAGTTATCAAGCAGTGCGTTAACCCCTTTAACAAAAGAAATTATTCAAAAAATTAATCCATCAACCCCATGATTCCTTTTCCGCAAGTTTTAGAAAAAATTCAAAAAAAAGATTATACCTTTGTTGATTCTAAAGGGGATAATTTATTACACAGTTTGATAGAGGCGGAAAAGACACAAACTATCCCCATTGAACCGGTAGAAACTCTATTAAAGCATCATCCGGAATTGGTCAATATCCCAACTTCTAAAGGTTTATCCATTACCCAATTATTAGAAAACGCCCAATCCCATGATAAAGTCATTAATCGACCTTTACACAGATTATTGACCCGATATATCTCGGATAATACCCAGCGCCAAATATTGGAACGTGGGGCGTATATTTCATTCATTGAACAACTGCCTGGTGGGAGTAAAAAATCAGATTCCCCGGATTACAAAAGACTATCTGTCGAGGAAAGTAAAAACCACTTAACACATCCGTGTCTTTTACTGTTTGGTGGTATTGAAAGTTTTACACTGCCCCTGATTACCAGCACAGGACGCTGTATCAGAAAATCCTTGGGAATTTATTCCACCCCTACTCCTGGTGTCAAGATTTTATCTGCACGTTATCCCGGTAATAATGAAGACATTTGTAATGATTACAAATTCTATCATAATCAATTAGAAAAAGAACAAAAAAAAGCAGTTGATTCGCCGGAACATTATATCAAATACTTTGTTACACAATACTTAAGACCACTCTATCTGGATACAGAAAATCATCCTCTGCCGATGGATAAAATCATCAAAAATCTACGAAATCTGAATTTGATAGGATATAGTTACGGGGCCCATATCATTCAAGAAATCTTGAATAAAATGGAACATGATTTACAGGAACATCACTTTACCAAAAGTGATATTCAAAAAATACAATCACAAATTTTTGCCTTTACAATCGGACCCGATCTTACCCCAACCCACTACCAAACAAACGCCCGAACCTACCATTTATTAAACACAATGGATGATGTTGTGGGACAAAATGTTCTCTCTCTTATTCAACCCGTTCATTTGGATGGAAAAAATGATGCCCTCACCCACCTGAAAGAACAACCCAACCAAAAAGTATTCTTAATTCATACTTTGGAAAATAATACTTCATATGAAAAGCACGAATTAAACACCTATCTCAATCCCGTAAATCCTACACAGAAAAAAGCCATTATGTGGATGAAAGCATTAGTGTTTAATGCCATTAATAATTCTATTCAAAACCAAATGGGGGAAAAATTTATTCCTCTGCCCCAAAATTTGGAAGAAGCCCCAAAAAATTTACTTTGGTTAAAAAATATCCCAACAGATTTTCACTATAAGCATAAGAAAACACTTACCCGACCCAAACCACGTAAAAGGGTCACATTCTTACGCTAATTTTTGGCACACCTGCTTAAATTCAGAAATAATTTCATGCTCATGGGGAATTTTTTTGTCACGCATAACGGGTCTTCCGTCACAAAAAACATCTGTAATACAAGAACTATCGGCCGCATAAATCATATTTGAAATCAAATTATTATTCGGTAAGAGGAATTGATTATTCAAATCAACCAAAATAAAATCAGCCAACTTTTCTTCGGCAATCTGTCCCGCATCAATACCAAAGGTTTGAAATCCATTTTCTGTGGCAACCTTAAAAATATCACTGACTTTTCCAACCTCAACAGAATCAGAAATGTGTTTAGCAGAAAGTGCCGCCATTTTCATCTCAGACAACATGGACAACGAATTATTCGAAGAAACGCCATCTGTCCCCAGAGTCACATTTAATCCAGCATCTAAGTATTTTTGTAAATCCATAATACCGGATCCCAATTTGATATTAGATGTCGGGCAATGGGCAATAGCCGTTCCTGTTTCTTTGATCAGTTGGATTTCTTTGTCATTCAAATGAACCGCATGTGCAAATAAAGTTTTGGGGCCCATAATCTGCCATTTATAAAGTAATTCAACGGGACGACACCCAAATTTATCCACACAATCATTGACCTCTTTTTGTGTTTCCGAGACATGTAATTGTAAGTAAGCATGATATTGTTTTGATAAATCAGAAAAACCACGAATCAATTTTTCCGAACACGTATAAATAGCATGCGCAAAAAGGGCCTTTTGAATACGTGGGCTTGGGGAAGGAATATTCAAAAAATCGGTTGCCCTTTGAATACGACATTCTGCTTCTTTTTCATCAAAAAAATCCATTCCTGGATAAGGTAAAACAGCCCGAATTCCCATCTCATCAACCGCTTTAATTGTTTCGGGAACCTCAAAATACATGTCTGTAAAACATGTTGTTCCTGTTTTAATCATTTCCAATAAAGCATATCTGGAAAGAGGATAAAAATGTTCGGGCTTTAATTTGGCTTCTCTGGGCCATATTTCTTTATTCAACCAATCAAACAGATTTTGATCTTCCCCTATTCCCCGTAAAAACATCATGGATGCATGTGTATGTGTATTACAAAAAGACGGTAAAATCGCCTTATCTGTGCAATCTATCACTTCATCCACGGGCACATCTATTGTGGGGGCAATTTTGGCTACCTCGTTTTTATCCAATCAAACACCTCGACTTTTTTGATGACACAGAACATTTTTTAATAAAATCATAAAACCTCACTTATTTAATCAAGGATAAGACATCCCCCAAAGTTGAACAATAAAAATCTGCCCCAATGTTTTTGACACCGGAACCCACCAAAATACCCCGAGCATTCGTATAGTTCTTCGCCATTTGCATATCTGCAGCACTATCCCCCACCACCCATATTTGATCGGGGTTCAATCCCATCAAAGCATAATCCGTAAAAATTTTCGAGGGCTTATCTTCACAACATTCTTCGGCCCCGACAATCTTATCAAACAGGGAAAGAACCCCCAAAGATGTCACCTCTTTTTTTAGTAAATCTTTATTTTTATTACTGGCCAAAATGTTCACAAAACCCTTTTCTTTAAAAAAACGCAAAACCTTCTCGGCATCAGGTTTTAGGGAAATTTTTTCCTGATGTTGCCTATAAAAACGTAAATAAACTTCCTTCACTGTTTGGGGGTCATTGCGACCGAAAACATTTTGAAACAAAGAACGGCCAGAGTGATTCATAGATTGCCGAGACTCCTCCTCTGTCCATAAGGGCAGTCCGAAATGCTGACGTGTTTGATTTTGTGATTGAAAAATAGGCGGAAATGTATCCGCTAAAGTATTATCCCAATCCCATAAAATCACCTGTTGCATAAATCTCCTGTAACCAAAATGAATTATTTTTAATCAACTATGGTGCGGGCGAAAGGACTTGAACCTTCACGCTTTTGGCATCGGCTTCTAAGACCGACGTGTCTACCATTCCACCACGCCCGCAGAGATAAATACTTTAACACAAATCCCCCAAAAAAGCAATAAAAAACCACCCTATCATCAGAGTGGTTTTAATATTCATCATCATCAATTACTTTTGTGCAGGAACAACTGACACATAAGTTCTATCTTTTATGGTATGTCTAAATTCAACCACACCATCTGCTGTCGCATAAATCGTATGATCCACACCCATCCCGACATTTTCACCCGGATAGTATTGTGTGCCACGTTGACGGATAATAATGTTACCGGCCAAAACAGATTGACCACCGGATTTTTTTAATCCTAAACGACGACCTGCTGAATCTTGTGAGTTTTTAACGGAACCGCCCGCTTTTTTATGAGCCATTGTTTCTCTCCTTAACCTTTAATACCTAACACTTTAATCAGGGTTAAATCCTGCTTATGACCATTTTTACGTTTATATCCGTGACGACGATGTTTTTTGAAAACCAACACCTTTTCCCCACGTGTTTGACGTAAAATTTCCGCCTCAACGGCAGCACCCTTCACAAAAGGAGTTCCCACTTTATCCCCAACCATAATAACATCGGTCAAAGAAACTTTATCCCCTGCTTTACCGGCCAACTTTTCAACCACTAAAACAGCATCCTTTTGCACCTTATATTGTTTTCCACCAGTTTTCACAATAGCGAACATTGTATATCCTTTCCTAAATAAAACTGCCAGAAATATACACGATTTTATTTCGTTTGTCAAGCAAAAAAGTAAAGGTTTTATTTTTTTATAAAAAAGCACTTGACATTTGGGGAAAAATAGAATAAACTTTATTGAGGTATGCGCCCGTAGCTCAATTGGATAGAGCATCTGACTACGGATCAGAAGGTTGTGAGTTCGAATC
>JAZUJZ010000020.1:0-5215 GCA_045643025.1 Alphaproteobacteria bacterium | reverse complement strand
GAGTGTTAGCGGATGCAGGGTATAAACAATTGGGAATAAAAACACCCGCTCAATCTATTCAACCTGATTTATTGGATGAAATCAAGTAAGGATAATTGAATGAGTTGCGGTCAACGAAAATTAACGCAGAAAGAAAAAAACTACTATGAAACAGCATTAGGTGGCCAATATAGAATTGGGGGACAGTTGGGACGTTCAGGAGAAATGAGTTCAGCATTTCTTTTGACGGATAAACAAGGTCATAATTGTGTCTTAAAAATTCCAAATCATTTGGATAGATTAAGTGAATGGAAATACATTCAAGAAAAATCATTGGATTTACAGAAAAAGTATGTTGGAAATTATCACGGGGCTGTATATATTCCTAAAACTTTAAAAACATGCAAAGATTTTATCGTTGAAGAATTGGCAACGGGACAAGAATTTTCCGATGAAGTTTATCATACATTATCATCAAAAGAAAAAAAACGGGTTGCACAAGATTTTGCAGAATTTTTAAATTTTTCCCATCAAAGGACTTTGACAGGAAAAGCAGTGAAATTGCATCCCAATCAACAACAACGTGTGGGGTGGCAAGATACATATGATTATTATGCTCCCTGTTTGACAAAACAGGCAAAAATTAAATTACAAAAAGAAATTCAAAGATATAATCAACAGGGTGATCCGGAGGTTTTAGCTTTTCGGGATTATCGTTCTCAAAATATGTTTTGGGATAGTCAAAAAAAACGTTTATCAATTATAGATTTTGGTTGTGTTAAATATGCCTCTGTTTATGAAGAATTTACACCCTATGCAGCAGCCAGTGGCAGGATTTCATA
This sequence comes from Alphaproteobacteria bacterium, assembly GCA_045643025.1. Taxonomy (GTDB): domain Bacteria; phylum Pseudomonadota; class Alphaproteobacteria; order CAAHEQ01; family UBA3637; genus UBA3637. Next base: position 4,394 of record JAZUJZ010000020.1, on the reverse strand, counting down.
CCTTTTTCTGAAAGATGTGATAAGGGAATATAATAAAATGCCGAAAGAACATCCTCTTTTTATTGATTTAGAAAGAGTTAAACATAATTGTTTTTTGGGTTTATATCACGAATATGCCCGTTGCAGTATTGGAAAAAATCCGCCCGATAAGTTTTTATCATTGCTTCAATCTGATTTAAAATCTTTGAAAGAATTGACAGAACCTAAAACTTTAAAAAATACTCTTGCAAAAAGTAGCAAAAAAACTATAGTAGAAAAAGGAAAATTAAGATGATACACAATTATCAATTTCGTGTTTATTATGTTGATACAGATGCCAGTGGGATTTTGTATCATGCAAATTATTTGTCTTATGCGGAACGTGCCCGCAGTGAATGGTTCCATGAAAATGGATTACCTATTACCACTTTGTTAGAGCGGGGTGATGCTTTTGTTGTTTGTCATGCAAATGTGGAATATAAGCGTCCCGCCCCGTTAAATTCATTGGTTCGAATTGAAACCGTCGTTAAGGAAATAAAGGCCGCCACTTGTACTTCTGAACAAAGGTTTTATTTAGATGAAACTTTGTTGGCCATTGTTCGGATAGAGGCCGTGAGTGTGGATGCTAAAACCTTAAAACCCAAAAGGATTCCGGCTGATGTTCGTGCATTGTATGAAAAATATATCGATATAAAGGAAAAATAAATGGCCGCTTTTGGAATTACCGGATTACTTTTTTCTAAAAATTTACCTTTGTTAATCGGGGTGATTGGTATTGATTATTTGGGAATGTTTGCCTTAAATCTTGGGGAGATTGTTGAAAGTTATATGTTTTTCTTAATGATTCTTCTGACCTTATTATTGACGCATACAGTTCATTCATTCGGGACATTTATTCGTTTGTTGTTCATTTTATTGGCGGTTGATTTTTTGTTGAGAGTGGGACTATATACCCTCTTGCCAAAAGAATTGACATCTGTTACAATGGAAAAAATTATTTCGGGAAACAGTTTATAAAAAAAGGAGTATAAAATGCAAAATGAAGTTGTACATCATTCCATTTCTATGATGGGAATGTTTCAGGATTCTGATATCTTTATGAAGTTTTTGATTTTGGGACTTTTATTTGCCTCTGTATGGTGTTGGACGATTATTTTTGATAAGGTGATGATGTTGCGTCGTCTGAAAGAAAAAATGAAAAATTTTGAAGATCAATTTTGGCACGCTCCCTCTTTGTTATCTTTTTATCAAGATATGCCGAAAAAGGTGAAAGATCCCCTCAGTTTGATTTTTAAAAATGCCTACAGTGAATATCACCATCTCCTTAATGATCAAGTGAAAAATCCCTCTATCAAAATGGAAGAACGCTTGGAAAAAGTGATGCAAATTACGATTGATAAGCAAGTTGAAAAAATGGAAACAAGACTTTTGTTTTTGGCGTCTACAGGGTCTGTGGCACCTTTGTTGGGGTTATTTGGAACAGTGTGGGGAATTATGGATGCTTTTAATGGTATTGGGGCAACACAAAGCACAAATATTGCGGCTGTGGCACCTGGGGTTGCTGAGGCCCTATTTACAACAGCGGTTGGTTTAATTGCGGCAATTCCTGCTGTTGTGGCCTATAATAAATTGACACATGATATTAATCGAGTGGTTGGAAAAATGGAAACCTTTTCGGATGAATTATCTACCATTTTATCTACCCAAAAGGGAGAATAGTTCATGTATTCTATCAGACGCAAACGCCATAATACGATTCGAACAGAGGTTAATTTAACACCTTTGATTGACGTGATGACCAGTTTATTGGCAATTTTTATGATTACCGCTCCACTCTTGACGACCGGAATTCCTTTGACGTTGCCCAAAGGGGATGGTAAAGCCGTAGACAGTCCCGAAAAAACTTTGGATATTTCCATTGATAAAAACGGCAGAATTTTTTTAGCAAATCAAGAAATTAAAATTCAAAATCTGACAAAAAAAGTTTCATTGTTGTTGCAAGAAAATCCACGATTACAGATGATGATTTCCGGTGATAAAAAGGCAGATTATGGTCAGGTAATAGAAGTGATGGCTTTGTTGCGAGCTGCCGGTTTTACGCAGGTAGGATTGAAAACAGATGCTCAAGTAATGAGTGTAAAGGAAAAATAATTTTATGGAACGCAGGGCTCTTTGGATGTCGCTGGCTTTACATGGGGTAATTCTACTCCTGATGTTATGCGATTTTTCTTTTTCCAGAGAGTATTCCAAGCCGCCTGCTGTTGTTATGCAGATAGATCTCACTAAAGTTCAGATTTCAAATAAAACGAATTTACCACAAAAGGGAATTTCTAAAACAAAACCAACAAAAACTGTGCCACCTGTGGTTAAAAAGGAAACGGTGTCAAATGTGAAGAAAGTATCTACACCAACTGTACCAAAAAAATCACCCGTCAAACCTATTCCGGTGCCAGAACAGAAGAACGCCGTGGCTCTTAATGCTAAAACAGAAAAAAAACAGATATCAGATGTAAAAAATAACAAAAAAATCAAATCACAAAATGATTTAAAATCCCTATTGGCGAGTGTGGATCGGGTGCGACAAAATCCCATCAAACGAACACAAAATGTTCCAGACTCATCCAGTGGTATCAACAGTGAATTAGAGGGACGTTTGGATCAAATGATGACTATATCGGACAGAGATTTTATCAGTTCTAAATTACGGGATTGTTGGAACGTGGATGGGGGAACAGAACGATTGGATGAAATTTTGGTTGAGGTAAAGTTGTCTGTAAATAGGGATGGTGAGATTTTGTCTGCTAAATATACCAATAGTATGAATATTCCGGCTTTCACACAAGTGGCTGAAAGTGCGGTAAGGGCCGTTTATATTTGTGCCAATAAAGGATTGGATTCTCCATTCAAAATTTTGGCACAAAAATATGGCTCCCATTATAATGATTGGAAAGAAATTAAACTGAGGTTTTCACCGACAGAGGGGATTTATTAATTTTTTTCTAATGTTTTTTGAATTGTTTGCAACAATTCAGATAATACAAATGGTTTTGTAATGAAAGTGAAAGAAAGATTTTTACCGTTTGTATGACGTTCAAATTCCGCCGAATAGCCAGACATTAAAATTGCCTTGAGATTTGGATTTATTAATTGGGCTTTTTGAATTAAATGTTCTCCATCCATACCCGGCATGACCATATCGGTGATGAGTAATCGTGCAGATAGATTATCTTGAACTGCTTGGATGGCTTGATCTGCATTTTGACATTCAATGACGTTAAATCCTTTAACGGTTAGCGCACGTTTAATTATTGTGCGAATGCCTTCTTCGTCATCTGCCAAAATAATGGTTCCGGATTTATCTTGAAAAAAGACGTCTGGAATTGGAATTAAATGATGTGATTCTGAGGTTTTTGGAGTTTCAAAACGGGGTAAATAAATAGTAAATGTCGTTCCAATGTTGACCTCACTATCTACATGAATAAAACCGCCGACACTATGAATTATACCGTAAACCGTTGATAATCCCAAACCTGTGCCGGAATCCTGTCCTTTTTGTTTTGTGGTAAAGAAGGGGTCAAAAATATGGGGTAAAATATCCTTGGGAATGCCGCTTCCTGTATCGTGGGTAACAATTTTAATATAGTCCCCACTGGGTAATAAATCGTTGCCGAAATTTTTTTCTTTTTTGATCTCATCTCGGGTAATGGTGATGGTAAAGGTGCCGCCTTGTGTCATGGCATCTTTTGAATTAACGGCTAAATTTAGCATAATTTGTGTCAGTTGATTGGGATCTAATTTCAAACACCCTAAATGTTTTTTGACCGTCAATTTCAGATGACATAAGGGGGCTAAACTTCTTTGTAATAAAGGTGTTAAATCTACAAAAGTATCATGGACGGAAATGAGCTTACTTTGAATAGGTGTTTTCCTGGAAAAAGTGAGTAATTGTCGGACTAAAGATGCGGCTTTTTGAGCACTGCCTTTAATTTGCATAATATCAGAAAATGAATGATCACCCGCGGGGTGCTTTTCTAATAATAAATCTGAAAATCCGATAATAGCGGTCAGAATATTATTAAAATCATGTGCAATCCCCCCCGTTAATTGTCCGATCGCTTGCATTTTTTGATCTTGGATAATTTGTTGTTCTAATTTCTTGCGGGGCGTAATATCAAACAGATAACAGTAAATTTCTTTGTTTTGAACTTGCCATAAAGTACGGAATGTTTTTTCCGATATAGGTTCATTGAGTTCTATGGTTGTGTCCGAGTTTTTATGACAAATTTTATTCCATTCGGTGGCTAATTTTTCCTGTGATTCCGTATTCCATAGGAGTAAAAAATTCAAGTCTAAGAGTTCCGAAATTTTTTTGTTAAAAATTTGGGCACAAGCATGGTTTAATCCTAAAATTTTTT
>JAZUJZ010000019.1:0-5542 GCA_045643025.1 Alphaproteobacteria bacterium | reverse complement strand
TGCCCAAGCCTTAAAGGCCATGAATGAAGCTGAATCCTTTAACGGACCTTCATTGATTATTGCTTACAGTCATTGTATCAACCATGGGTACGATATCGGAAAAGATGGACTTGCCCATCAACAAATGGCTGTGAAGTCAGGTTTGTGGCCACTCTATCGCTTTGACCCGAGATTGAAGGCACAAGGTAAAAATCCATTCCAATTGGATTCCAAGCCTTCTATCCCTGTGGCTGACTTTATGGCGACAGAAACACGCTTTAAGTATGTGAAGCAACAAAATGCTGAACATTATGAAGAGCTGTTGAAACAGGCGCAAGCACAAGTAGATGAACGCTGGGCGTTCTATACCAAACTCGCCGAAGGTAAATAAGCCTTTGAAAGTCAAAAAGAGCCCCGATTTTTCGGGGCTTTTTTATATTTGATAATTACTGCAATTTTCGGTGGAAATTGTTCCTGTCAATCCATTAAAGAGGATTTGACATTTTTCAATGTTTAATTTCCCATTCCTGTCGGATGAGATATTTGTTACGAATGGTCCAGCGTGGGTGCAGGCTGTTAAACAAATAATTAAGACTAGTAAACTTAAATATTTCATGGGCGTATTCCTAAAATAAAAAAATCGCTTGGTGAGAGCGACTGGAAGTACTAGTCTATTCACAAAATAGAGTTGCATATTGACCCGAAGGTTTATTTTGCAACCTTCCAGTCATTGACCGGAAGTTTTTTGTCCGTTTGGACATTGTGAATAGGACTAGTAATCCTAGGGTAGGAACCACCTACCTCACGGACATTTTAAATCATATTTATGGTAAAATCAATATAAAAATTGATTTTTTGTTTTAAAACTGATAAATCATATATCTATGACATATACTTTTTACATCGATGAAGCGGCGGAAATTGCCACCTTAAACGAAATGTTAAGTGATGGTGGCGGATGTTCGGTTCTTGAACGGGCGAATCAATACAATATCCCCGTTGAAATTGCACAAAAATGTAAATCAGAAAAAATTCCATCCGAATTGACTGATTTTGTGCATCGGGAATATGTGAAAAGTAAATCCACGCTTTATGAAGCCATAAAATATCATCAAAATTATTGGGATGGAGTGGGGCAAAAACACCTTAAAAAAATATCAAAAATAATGGGACAAAAAATTCCCCATTTTCGTGTTCGGTTGGATTTATTTTGTACGGGGACTTCTGATTGGTATGGGACAGATATTTCAATTAAAGCGTTTGAGTATAAGTATAATCCAAGTGTTTGGTATTCAACGATTTTATGGGAAACAATTTTGGCAATGACGTTTCAAAAAATACGTCAAAAATATCCATCGGAAAAGTTTTCGGATAATGTGCTTTGGATGGTGAGCGAAATGACGTCCTGTGCCATTATCAACTCGGAATTTCCGATTGTTTGGCGGATAGGTTATCCCCAACTTTTACCCCATCAAGAACAAGTGATTCAATTTTATAAAAATAAAAAGACTTTTTCTGATTTTTTGGAAAAACTTTTGGGTTATTTTAGTTCTTTGGATATAAAAAATCCTTTCTGATTTTTCTTGCAAAATAATGGAAAATATGCTACAATACCCGCCAAAATAGTGAAAGGATACATATGTTAGAATCACAAAAAGATATGTTGTTAAAGGGTGTTTGTTGTTTAATGCTTTTACAAATCAATGGTGAAGCAAAGGGACATACGCACATTTCTTCGGCCCAAAAATCTTTGGCACGTTTGGAAAAGGGATCTGCTGTTGATTTGAAAATTTTAACGGTACAAAAAGAAGCCCTTCCATCTAAAAATGAAATTGTGGTAGAATCTGATGGCAAAAATTCGGATGGATATGTAAAATTCCCAGTTTCTCCATTTAAAAAACAGAAAAAGGGAACATATACTTTTGCAATACCTTTCGTTCAACGAAAAATGAATATGCGTTCCAATGGAACGGGTAAAAAGAATGCCAGAAAAACGACAGTTGCAAATTGTGGAAAAAAATCGGCGTCATCTTTTCAATGGAAACGGATATTGGCTCAACGTGGGGGAAAGCCTGTTATCAATAGATCGGTATTAAATCGTAGTTGTATGACTCACTTTCATATGGAAAATGATGGTTAATTTGATTTTATGTTAGGGGATAAAAATGAATCTTGGAAGACTTTATGAAGCAATGCCAAAGGAAGAAAAAGAATCGTCATGTCAAAGATCAGATGAAAGTAATTCACATTCATCTGTTCAGCCTGTACCACCTGTAAAGGTTGTTTCACATCGTCAATTTCATGATAATGTTGCATCACGCGTTGCTCAAAAAACACACTAATCTTTTAGATTGTTGGATATTGTAAAGTATGTATACGAATTCAAAAAACAAAACACCGGCGGAACGGTTATGTGAAGAACAAGCAGATGATCATCGTATGGAACGACGTTGTCGGATTTTAAATCGAGCAATGCCCGTTTGTATTGCTTTGGCATGGTTAGGGATGGGTTATAAGTTGTATCGGTATTATAATGCAACCCCGGAACGTGAAGCCCAAAAAAACATGGAAAAAGTCTTAAAAGAAAATGCGGCAAAACAGAAAATGACCTTAATTGGTAAAGAAAACTTACCACATGATCGTTATGTTGAAGGGGTCTTATATTTTGATACAGATGGTAATACTGATACAGTTGAAAAGGTTGTTCGGGTAAAACACGAACATAAGTATCAACTTAATTCCAAAGCTTTCATTGAAAGTATGCATCAGCAATATAAGTTGAAAATCGGTCAGAAGTATTCCTTAAAAGATTTACAAAAACGTAAATTAGACCTGCTTTCATATACATCTGAAAGATAAACTTGACATTTGTTGTTTGTTTTGGTATAATCCTCTCGTTGGAAAGGAGAAAGTTATGCTCTATAATCAACTGAATCAATTGTTTAATCCAGAGCTACTCTTTTACCCTAAAATTCCCCAAAATCAGGGGATTTATTTTTACCAAAATTGCCTCTGTTCGGGGGCTTTTTTTATATTTAAGGAGGGTGCCAAAGTTACCATATCTTGATTTGGGGGAATGTTTTAGAAAGTATAAATTAAAAAAAAGGAGTTTAATATGTCAGATTTTAAAGGAATGTTTGAAGATACAGAACCAGATGGTTATCCCAAAAAAGAGGCTTTTTATAGACATGGTACCTTTTGGGGTCAAGGTTATGATGCGGCCGTTCGTGAATGGCAAAACAGACAAACCGGAATGGATTTAGATTATAATGGTCAGTTGAGGGATGATGACGATTCGTGCGATACATCATCTTATCCATCAACCACCGAAACGGTGGTAGAAAAACCACAAAAGCCCAAGATTACACCCGAAATTCAAAAAAGAATTGATGCGGCCAAGGCTGAAATTCAAAGGCGTAAGCAAGATAATCAATGGGGTGGTATTTGTATCGCAACCAAGATTTTGGTTCAAAATGGTCATAAAGCCGATGCCAGAATGATTATTCAAGAGTATTTAAAGGCGCATCAAAAAGGAGTTTAATATGTCCGATTATCCATCAGATTTAGATTGCCCGACTTCCGATGATGCCGCCGGTGTTGGTGTTGCATCAATAATACTTTTGATATGTTTGGGCAGTTGTGCCAATATGTCAGCTAAGCATGTTGAATCCACAAAAGAGCCAACGTCCCAAGTTCAAAGGTGTGTGGCGCATCATAACAGCAAACCATTACAACCGGCTTTAAGAAAGTATGTAACTCTGGTTCGGTAATTGTGGGTTGAATTTACCTGGAATGAACACGCCTGATTGAGGAAAGGCCTTTATATAAAGTGCTGTGATTTCCCAATAAAGTGGCTTGTCGGGATTCCTCTTCGGCTCTTTGATGCTTTTGTATACATTCATGGACAGCAGACCTTAATTTTTGTTGATCCGGGGTAGGTGGTGTATTTTTCACACTTTGAAAGGGATGGGGAAACAGTGATGTATTATTATGATACAGATCAAATCCTTCTGAAATATCCATCGTATTTATCCTTTGTAAAAAAAAGTTGTAACTTTTAATTGTTAAAAACTTTCAAAAGGAATGTAGTAAAAAATCCCATCATAGTCAAGAAAAAGAATAGGGTTGAAAATACCGTTGACAAAAGGTATTCATTTTTGTATACATAATTTATATCATATATGAAAGGATTGTTATATGTCTCAAATTCATGTTCTTGTTGCGACGAATAATAATGGTTGTATGTTGTTATCGACATTAATGGCGTCTTTGGGGTTAACCACAAAATCACCTATTACTTTACACGTTTTACATGATGATTTGACCGGGGATAACCAACAAAAACTAACTCAGGTTGCACAAGATGTAAAATTGGATATAGAATTTATAAAGGTAACGGAAAATTTTGATTTTTATGTTCCAAAACAATGGCCTTTGCCCACACTTTTTAGGTTGTTGGCCGATACGTTGTTTCCCAAATTGGATAAGATAATTTATTTAGATATTGATACACTGGTTTATCAGGATATCGCTTCGCTATGGGATATCAATTTGGATGATAATTATTTAGGGGCATGCTATGGGCTTGATGTTCATCGTGATTTGGGGCATCTGGATCCTGATAAGAAAGTTCAGGCTTACTTTAATGCTGGTGTCCTTTTGATGAATTTACAAAAGATGCGGGCGGACCATGTGGGTGAAAAATGTCTTAAATTTTTAAAAGAACATACAAACGAATTGCGTGCTTTTGATCAAGATGTTTTAAATATTGTCTGTGCCGGAAAAATCCTGCCGATTTCCATTGGTTATAATTGGTATATTTCTATGGAAAGAAGGAATAAAAGAAAATTAACAAAAATATATGGCACGCTTCCAAAACAGCCCAGTATCATCCATTTTTATTCTGCCTATAAACCATACAGGTTATGTATTTACCTGCGCCACCCGATTGCAACATACCGTATATGGCGGTATGAACGTGCCTTTTGGAAATACTTAAAACTTACCCCATACGCTGTAAAAAGGGAAATTCAGGTTAAGTTATAAAATTTTTGAAACATCATCAAAATGGATTGATTAATGTCCCAACGAATTCATTTGTTGAAATAAATAGTCTGTCGTATGGTCAATGACATCAAATACATGACCTTCAACAGAACGTCCCGTCCTGTATTTCAGGTTATATCCGTAATTTAGACCATTCCAACAATCTTGTCCCATGCCTTTAATCGCGGTGTAGGGCAGTTCAACAGTCTTTAAAAGAACTGAAGTTTCATTTGTATTATTATAGGATTCATAGACACCACGAACAGCACCATAGGGAATCCCCAAAGTTCCGTAGGAAAGAGTATTCCAAGTTTGTCCCCAAGCACTGAATTCTTCTTCACTGCCTACGCAGTGGCCCTCCTCATCATAGGAAGGTTGGCGTGTTACACACCCAGTCATAACCATCCCGAGTGAAAATAATTTAATTAAGTTTTTCATTTTATATCCCATTGACGTTATTTTAGGCATAGTCCAACACTATATCTTATTAGGGATATATTATACTCTAATAACTAAA
>JAZUJZ010000018.1:0-15946 GCA_045643025.1 Alphaproteobacteria bacterium | reverse complement strand
CACCACACACAATTGCAACTAATGCAACACAGATCATTGTTAAAGATTTAATTTTTGTCATTTGAGTTCCTTTCGTTGTTTTTTCCCTCGACAATGGGGATTATATCACACCTCTTTATATTTGTCAAGTATTTTTTATTTTACCTCTTTTGCTGATTTTAATTGCCCACAAGCCGCCATAATATCCTCCCCCCGACTGCGACGTATAGGAGCCGCAAAATATTTACCCTCTAAATATTTTGAAAATTTTTGAATTTGATTCATACTACTACAAGAAAAAGGACAATTATCCCACGGATGAAAAGGTATTAAGTTAAATTTAACCTCTAACCCTTTCACCAGTTTCACCAATTCAGCAGCACATTCCAATGAATCATTCACACCTTTAAGCATCACATATTCCATCGTGACGAACATACGCCTATCAGAACGTTGTTGATATTCTTTACAGGCCTGAATTAACTGAGATAAAGGAAATTTCCGATTAATCGGCATCAATTGATTACGTATTTCATCATTTGGGGCGTGCAAACTGACCGCCAATTTTACCCCCATATCAGCCAACTCAGGAATCTTATCTGCCCTGCCGGCAGTACTGACCGTCATTCTCCGTTTAGAAATCATCATCCCGTCACAATCATTCAGAATCATCAGGGCCTTTTTTAGGTTATCAAAATTATAAAGGGGTTCTCCCATGCCCATCACCACAATATTGGACAACATCCTGTTTTCATCTGTTTTAGTCGGCCACTCATGATAGGAATCTCGTGCAGTCATCACCTGCCCGACAATTTCTCCCGCAGTTAAATTACGCAAACACTTTTGAGTCCCTGTATGACAAAATTTACACCCCTGAGCACAACCGACTTGCGTGGAAATACACACAGCCCCCCTATCTGATTCGGGAATATAAACACATTCAACCCTGGCGCCATCTGAAAACTCCATCAACCATTTACGGGTTCCGTCTATTGAAGTTTGTTCGGCCACTATTTTGGGGTGTGTAATTGTGTATTTTTGTTTTAATAAAGCGCACAATCCTTTTCCCAGATTGGTCATTTTATCAAAGTCGGTCTCTCCCTGAAAATATATCCATTGCCACAACTGTTTTGCACGAAAGGACGGTTGTTCTAAAGACTTAAGTTCTTCGGCCAATTCTTCCCGAGATAAACCAATTAATTCTTTCATTGACCACACGCCCGAGAAATTTCTTGATACGCCTTAGAAAACCCTTTCAAAGAAAAGGTATCCGTTGTCTTTGTTCCACGGGCAGAGGTTCCCTGTAAAACGGCTTGACTCCCATTTTTCATTTGTTCAACCAAGCGTTTATCAGTTGTATTATCATGTCCCCAGGCCATGTTTTCATGAATCACCATAGTAATTCCCCTTTTATTATCCACCGTAATAGAAGGAATCGTTCCACGTTTATAAGTATAACCGGCCACCGTATTGACCACATCAAACGTTTTATCTTTTGGGCGATGCGTCACCATTAAGAAAACATCATCCCGTTTTGTATACTTACCTGTTGATTTTTCCGGACTGGCTGCCATATAACACACCTTTCCATCGCCATCTGTATAGGTATAAGCCGTCCAATCACCATAAGTCCCCAAAATATTTAAAGGTTTTTCTCCTGCTAAAGCAATCGCAGAAAACATCAAAGTGCAACAAAAAGACAATACTTTCATTTTTTCACTCCTTTTTCTTTACAAATAACATAAAAACAGTTTCACGTCAAGAAAAATTACACGATAGTGTAAAAAGGCAGGGGGATTTTTTGATTTGCTTTTTATGAAAAAATACTGTATATATAGAATAGTTTGACTTAACCACAGGAGGGTTTCAATGGCAACAATCATATTGGTCTGTTTCATCGGATATTTAGTGGGTTCCGTTCCATTTGGCTTGGTGTTTACCCGCTTAGCCGGATTGGGAGATATTCGCAAAATTGGATCACATAATATAGGGGCCACAAACGTTTTACGCACAGGCCGAAAAGACCTTGCCCTTTTGACCGTTATATTTGATGCCTGTAAAGCAGGTGTAATTGCCTTTTTAATGAAAGATTTTACCAACAATCAGGCCATCGGATTATTGGCCGGAACAATGGCTATTTTGGGACACAATTACCCGCTGTGGCTTCGTTTCAAGGGTGGTAAAGGCGTTGCCAGCACACTGGGGCTGATGTTCTTTATGACCCCCAAGGTCGGCTTAATTGCTGTAATTACGTGGTTAGGAATGGCATGTTGGAAAAAATATTCCTCTTTATCGGCCTTGACTGCTTTGGCGCTGGCCCCCGTTTTTGCTTTACTATTTTATTCTTGGGTAGATGCCCTTTTTTATCTGGGGTTAACACTTCTATCTTATTACCGTCATCGGGAAAATATCAAACGTTTAATAAATGGGACAGAATCTTTGATTCACCTGAAAAAACAAGAGGGACAAAAAGCACCCGCCAAAAAGTATGTCAGAAAAAAATAAAAATTTAGTTTCTTGGATTCAACTGGCCCTGTCTGAAAATATAGGTCCCGTTACATTTCGTCACTTATTAAATTACTTTCAAACTCCCGAAGAAGCCATTCGTCATGTCAAGGAACTGGCACAACGGGGGGGAGCAAAACGCCCCATCAAGTTGTGCAGTGAAAAAATGGCCGAGGCACAACTGCAACGTTTGACGGAAATCGGAGGAAAAATTATCACCTATCAAGAGGGAGCTTACCCAAAACTCTTAAAACAAATTACAGATATGCCGCCGTTTCTATATGTTTTGGGACATGACGTCCTTCTCAATAAAAGAAATGTAGGTATTATCGGGACAAGAAACGCCTCAGTTAATGGGCGAAATATGGCTCGTATACTCTCTGCCGATTTGGTTAAACAAGATTTCTGTGTTGTATCCGGTATGGCCAAAGGAATTGATCGATCTGCCCATGAAGGTGCCCTCTCTGTTTTAGAGGGTTCTGCGGGCACAATTGCTGTCTTAGGAACACCTGTGGATCATATTTACCCAAAAGAAAATGCCGATATTTACGAACAAATCAAAGAACGAGGATGTCTCATCAGTGAATTTCCTTTCGGCGGCCAAATTGCTCCCACTAATTTTCCCAGACGCAATCGGATTATTTCCGGTATTTCTGAAGGGGTTGTTATTATTGAAGCCCAAAAGCATTCCGGTTCTTTAATTACCGCCAAAGAGGCTCTATCTCAAAACAGAGAAGTGATGGCTGTTCCCGGTTTCCCGTTAGACCCCAGAAGCACCGGTCCAAACGCTTTAATCAAAGAAGGGGCCTGTCTGATTGAAACAGCAAAAGATATTACTGAAAACTTAAATCACCATCAGACTTTTCAACTGTCCGACACATCTGATATTCAAACTGTTTTGCCCGATTTTCATACTCTGGATAAAGACGTGCAAGATGTGCGTGTTGAAGTCATCAATGCCTTATCTGCTGAACCAATTGAAATTGATTTATTGGCCCGTTCAACACAAATTAATTTATCCCTGATCAATATCATTTTGGTAGAATTAGAACTTGCCGGACGATTGGAACGTCATCCGGGAAACAAAGTATCCTTGATTTACGGAGGTTAAAATGAAGTTAGTCATTGTGGAATCACCTGCTAAAGCAAAAAAAATTAATCAATATCTGGGGAAGGATTATTTCGTTATGGCCAGTTTCGGACATATTCGTGATGTTCCTGCAAAAAACGGCTCTGTCCGTCCCGAGGAAGATTTCGCAATGGATTGGGAAGTCCAAGATCGAGGCGAAAAAACCGTTCGTGAAATGATTAAACAATTGGCAAAAGCTGATGCTCTGTATCTTGCCTCTGACCCTGATAGAGAGGGAGAAGCCATCGCTTGGCACGTTTTACAGGAATTACAAAAACGTAAGAAAATAAAACCCAATTTACCTATTTACCGTGTGGTATTCCATGAAATCACCAAAAAAGCCATTTTAGAGGCAATAGCCCATCCCCGTGAAATTGATATGCAATTAGTCAATGCCTATCTGGCCAGACGGGCTTTAGATTATTTGGTGGGATTTCATTTATCCCCGGTCCTGTGGAAAAAATTACCCGGAGCAAAATCAGCCGGACGTGTGCAATCCGTTGCATTACGTTTAATTTGTGAACGAGAAAATGAAATTACCGGATTTAAAAAACAAGAATATTGGGGAATAGAGGTTGATTTAGATACACTCAGAAAAGAAAAATTTACCGCCAAATTAACAATGGTCGATGGTAAAAAACTGGATAAATTTGACCTTAATAATCAAACCATCACAGAAACCACTAAATTACAGATTGAACAATCTCAATTCTATGTAGGAACCATTGAAAAGAAACAAACAAAACGTAATCCGGCCCCTGCTTTTACCACATCTACCCTGCAACAAGAGGCATCCAGAAAGTTAAACTTCGGCGCAAAAAAAACAATGCAAATTGCCCAAAAATTATACGAATCCGGACTGATTACCTATATGCGAACAGATAGTGTGGCCTTGGCTGAGGAAGCCATTACCGTTTTACGCCAAGTGATTGAAAAAGAATATGGTAAAGAATATCTGCCCAAAACACCCCGTTTTTATAAAAATAATTCTAAAAACGCCCAAGAGGCACATGAAGCCATTCGTCCAACAAATGCGGCAAAACTCCCCCAAACATTGGAGACAGACCCAGACAGTCAAAAATTATATGACCTGATTTGGAAACGCACTGTTGCCTGTCAAATGGAATCAGCTTTGTTAGATAAAGTCGGAATTGATATTCCTTCAAAAGATAAAAAATTTACTTTACGGGCCACAGGACAAACCGTTGCCTTTGCGGGATTCATCAAAGTATATAAGGAAGATATTGATGATGACAAATCAGAAGATGAAAATGCCCTTTTACCCCCGATGAATGAAGGAGAAGATTTACAAATTCAAGAGGTGAGAGCCGAACAACACTTTACGGAACCGCCCCCCAGATTTTCAGAAGCCAGTTTGGTTAAAAAACTGGAAGAATTGGGAATCGGACGTCCCTCTACCTATGCCTCTATTTTATCCGTTTTACAAGAACGGAACTATGTTAAATTGGTCCAAAAACGCTTTATCCCAGAGGATAGAGGTCGTATTGTAACTGCCTTTTTGGAAAACTATTTTAATCGCTATGTTCAATATGATTATACGGCCCATTTGGAAGACAAGTTAGATGATATTACCAACGGAAAAGCCGAATGGAAAAATGTTCTCACGGATTTTTGGGCTTTATTTAATAAAACGATTCAAGATGTAGCCCCCCATAAAATGGGCGAAGTTTTAGAAACAGTGGCCAAAACATTGGAAAAAAACCTGTTTCCGACGGAAGAATCTCGTGTTTGCCCCGAATGTAAAACAGGGAAACTAGCCCTCCACGTCGGGCGTTTTGGCGCCTTTATCGGATGTTCCAATTATCCAAAATGTAAATACACCAAACAATTTGCCATAACGGAAGCCCCCAAATACGATGAAAACGGTCAATTGATAGAACCCGCCATCAACACAGATAATCAAATTCGTGAATTAGGTAAAGATGCCTCAGGACATGATATTTCTGTCCGTAAAGGCCCCTATGGTTGGTATGTCCAACAAGGGCAAGGAAAAGAGGCCAAACGCATTGGTTTACCAAAAGGAACGGTTGCCGAAGAAATTGATATCAAAACTGCGCTGGGGTTCCTTTCTTTGCCCCGTGTTTTGGGAAACGATCCAGAGACAAATGAATTAATAGAAACCAGTATCGGACGATTTGGCCCCTATGTCAAACGGGGACGTGTTTTTGCTTCATTAACTCCAGAAGATAACGTTTTAACAATAGAACTCCCACGTGCATTGGCTTTATTGGCACAGGTTAAAACAAAAAACACAACAAAAGTGCTCGGTAAATGGGACAAACAAGAGGTTACCTATCAAGTGGGTAAATATGGTCCTTACGTCAAATGTGGCAAAATGATGGCCAGCGCAAAAAAAGATGGAACCATTCCTACATTAGAAGAAGCCATTACACTGATTCAAAATAAAATGCACGAGAAAGCATAAAAAAGGGGCGATAACACTCGCCCCTTTTAAACATATCCATCGATTTATTTAACGTCAGATGCAACTTGCATTTTGACAATAATATCCGGATTAACTGGTGGTTCTCCTCTTTTAATCATATCCACATATTCCATACCCGAGGCAACCTTACCCCAAACCGTATATTGTCCATCTAAAGATGTTGCATCATCAAAACAAATAAAAAATTGACTGTCGGCAGAATCCAGATCCATCGCCCGTGCCATAGAAACAACCCCACGGGTATGCGGTGTTTGATTGAATTCCGCTTTCAGTTTTTTTCCGGATCCACCCATTCCCGTTCCGGTCGGATCACCGGTTTGAGCCATAAAACCTTCAATCACACGATGAAATTTAACGCCATCATAAAATCCTTGACGGGTCAATTCTTTAATCCGAGCCACATGTTTTGGTGCTACATCGGGCAACATTTCAATGACCACACGGCCATAGTCCAAATCCATATATAAAGTATTTTCTTTATCCATTGCATATCCTTTCATTGAAATTAATAAAGTTAAAATTACCACCCAAATTTTGTTCATTTATTCCCCCTGTTATAACAAATTTACAATAATAATTTCTATACGATAATTTTGATCTCTGCCGGCAAGCGTATCATTACTAGCCAAAGGTTCTTCGGGGCCTTTTCCCTCAGCCAACAAACGATTGGCTCCAATACCTTGATTCTTTAAAAAATCGGCCACAGTTTGTGCCTGAATCAGTGAGAGGGCTTTGTTTTTCAAAACAGGGCCTTTGTTGTCCGTATATCCCACAACACGAACCATGGTCTGAGAATAGGCCTTAAGTGTTTGAGCAATTTCATAAAGTGTTTCCCTGAATTCATACTGTAAAGTGGTCTTATTGGAACCAAAGGCCATTTTTCCGGCTACACGCACACGCACTTGATGATTTTCCATACGAACTTGGGAACCACTGCCCACCAAATTATGCCGTAATTGTTGTGTCAAAGAATCCAAATTATAGGGATTAGAACGGATTTTTTCGTCTTTTTGAACGACAACAGGTTTTTCCTCTTTTGTTTCAAAAGCATAGGGTTCCCCCGTTGGAATATCCATCATATAATCTTCTTTTTCCAAAATAGCGATTGGTTCATCGGTGTAATAGGGCTCCGAAACACAGCCGGATAGAAATAAGAGCCCACTCAAAAAACATAATTTTTTATACATTGACCACTCCTTTTCGTTCAAACTACTTCGTTCTGCGTAAAATGTCAATAGGTTCCAATCCTTTTTTCGTTTTAATTAACCAAAATTGCCACCCATTTGCCACACTTTTGTTTTGTATATAGGCCGCCATTTGATGAATAGAGGCCGTATGTGTCCCATATTTCAAACGCCCATCCGATAAAATTTTAACTTTTTTTCCTTTGGGTGTATAAAGAAACATCCCCGCTTGAATAATACCTTTTTTTAATAGGGTTGAAAACAAAATTTTCGGAGGTTTTTGATCTTTTTTTAATAAAGCCACCTCATCCAAACAAGGTTGCACATTTTTCAACCTTTGCACTATAAAAGGAATATACTTTTCCTCTTTTTCAATAGCAATATAATTTCGCCCCAAACGTTTTGCCACCGCACTGGTTGTTCCTGTTCCGGAAAATAAATCCAATATTAAATCCTTTGGCTTAGTTGAAGTTAAAATGACACGATACAAAAGTGCCTCCGGTTTTTGGGTTGCATGTAACTTTTTACCATTTTCCCCTTTTAACCGTTCCGGTCCCAAACAAATCGGGATATCCCATACACTATGGGCCTGTTTTCCACCATTTAACGCTTTTAATGTTTGATAGTTAAAAGTATATGGTGCAGACTTTTTAGGAGAACACCACAACAACGTTTCATGATGATTTTGAAATCGTGTTCCGGTAAAATTTGGGGGGGCATTGGGCTTCGTCCAAATAATCTCGTTCAGAATCCAAAACCCCATTTCCTGCATGAGATATCCCAAACGATAAATGTTTTGCAACCCCCCAATAACCCATATAGAACCATTGGGTTTTAACAACCGACGACATTCTGAGAGCCATGAGCGACAAAAAATATCATAATCCTGCAAACTATCAAACTTATCCCATGCCTCATCTACCCCCGTAAAACGAGTGCCGTCTGAACGGTTCAAAACACCCGATGTTTGCATAAAATAAGGGGGATCAGCAAAAATCATATCAAAACTCGCAGAGGGCAAAGCCGCCATCTGTTTCAGACAATCCCCACACAAAACCTGATTGATTTTCATTCTTTACGAAATAAGGCCCCCCTGAAGTGACAGATTCAGTTTTTCCATGTACTGACCGGCCTTTTGCAATTTTAAATAATTCTCCTGTAAAGCAGTAATCAACTCCTGTAACTTTTGACTTTCTTCAGCCCCCTCTAACTCTAAAGCAAAAGTGTTGATTTTTTCAACAGTTTGCCGGGCATTCATAATCATTTCTGCCATCACAACGGAACGAGGATTTTGTTGATAAATCCGTTCCATTTGATTCATTAATTGCTGAGAGGCCTCAGGAATTCGTTCTACCTCCTTTTTTTGGGCCAACAAATCCGCAACGCCCAACCAACTATCAAATTCTTTGGCTTGGAGCGACAACAACTTGGATTTTTCCAACAAAGTCACATGGTCTGAATCTGTCATATCTTCACGAACGGCCAATTTGTGAATATCTTCGGCCGTTTTTGTTAAACTTTTCAAACGATTATTTGCCTCATATGAAGGATTAATTAAAACACGTTGTTGCAGATGTTGTAACAGTTTGTCTGTTTCTGCCAAAATGCCCTTTGCTGATTGTTGCATCAAGGCATTTTTGGCCTCTGTGTCCTTCTTTTGTTGTAATTGTTGGGCTTCAAACAATTGACGGGATTTAATTTTAACCTCATCCTGAAAAGCAGACTCATAGTTCAAGGATTGGACCATTCGGGTCGTCCCGATGACATCCAAAACAATGGCCGGAACTTGTTTCATAAACACCAAAACAAACGGAATGTTTAAATGTGTCGTTCGTGTCAAACCGGACCATTGGAATGAAAAACCATTTAATGAAACAACTTGATTTTCACCCGTCACATCTGTGAGTGAAATCTCACCGTTTTTAGAGGTGATACGTCCCGTTAATGTCGGAAGTTTTGTATTTCCCTTTTTAAAGGCCTCATCCAAACGAGATTTAAAACCAGAACTCATTTGGCCGATTTTGAGCGTAGAATAAACGGCTTCTTGCCAAATGGGAACATCTACACCATCCAAAATTCCCCCTGTCCAGGAAAAATCCCCCGCCACATCCAAAGAGGTCACCAACTCTTGCCAATTTTTACCTTGTCCTTTTACATTGACGTTACCGGACATAGAACCACTTCCCAAAGCATAAGGGGAAACAGACCAAATTTTATCTGGAACAGAAACGCCCTTTCCTTGTATCTTTGTTTGTAAAGCCAATCCGTTGGCAAAACCCACCTCACCTGTCATTTGCAAAAGGGCATCTTTTTGTTGTGAAGGAATAAAAGAAAATTCTTTAATTTTAAGAGTTTGATTTTCTAATACGAATTGAGATTTAAAGGATTTCCCTTGATGCTGACGGTAGTTTACCAAATCAGACAGGATAGAAATACTGGCCGACATATCGGCATCCACTCCAAAATCAAATGTTTTTTGTTGATTTTGGACATAGGTCATCAAATCGGGTAAAAACAAATTCCAATTGAAACGAGTTGCCTTAATATCACTGCGAATCTTTAACGGTTTTAAATTTATCTCCCCATTTAAATCCAACCGATCATCCCCCAAATATAAAATGGTATCTTGAAATTGCCAAGATTTGCTGTCTACCATCACTTTTCCGGTAAAATCAATCGTAATCGGATTGTTTTGGAACAAATGCTGTTCCGGATAAATTTGTTGGAATAAACGTGTGAGATTGGGATAGTAAAAATGCACATCGTTTTGTGTCAATGTGGGCTGATTGAATAAATCCTTTATCTGTCCTTTAACGGATAATTGCGCCCCGTCTGATTCTAAAGAGGCATCCACCTGCCCCAAAGTCAAATGCCCGTCATATTGAATTTTTCCCTGCAAATTATTGGCTTTTTCAAGAAAATCCGGTAAATGAAATCCCAAACGATTCAAAAAAGTAAAATCCGTAATTTTCCCCGTTAGGTCAGCATTTTTAAAGGCCACACTTAAAGTCCCCGTTTGGGTCATCTTTCCCTTATATGACACATAATTATCATCGCTTTCCCTCAAGGTTAATTCATTCACATCCAAAGTTTCCCGTTGCCATACTCCTTTAAAAATAAACTGATCTAAAGAAGTTTTTAAAGCAACCAAATTTGCCAAATTCAAGTCCAAATCCCAAACTAAATCTGGCTGTGTTAATTGTGTTTGCCCCAATAACGCCTGCACAATTTGTGAACCTGCTGCCTCAGGAACATCATAATATTTATCTAAATCCAAGCCCTGTGTTTTCAATTGTATTTTAACCTTTTTTGTGTCAAAAAAGTATTCCACCTTACCGGACAGTTTTAAATTATCCAACGCTGCAGATTGTGAATCAAACTGAATGGAACGAGGAGTGGCCTTCATTTTACCGGATAATTGAAATTGTTTTAAATTTTGTTTTGGGAAAAGATCCTTTATTTCCGGAAAAGAATTATGCAATAAAGCCAATAAATCCGTTGTTCCAAAAGACAAATCGGCATTCAGATTTTTGTCTTTTACACGATAGGTTCCCTTTAATAAAACGGAACTTTCATTTTCAAGGGAGATATTCAGTTGCCCCTTTAACGATCCTGCTTCCAACGTGCCATTAAACTGAGCATTTTTTCCCTTTATAGTATTTAATGAAACCTGTTTAGCGGTTGCCACTATTTCTGTTTTTTGGCCGGATGGCTGTTGCAAAAATTTATCCAATAAATCTTGATATTTCAACAAATCCACTTGTTCTGCTTCTAATGTTAAATTATTTTGTTTTGTGGCAAAATCTTGAGAGAAACCACCCCCGAGAGACAGCAAAGTTTCATCGGCTTTTCTCTGTATAAACAAAACCTTTGAAACAATGTTTTTATCGGGTAATACTTCCCACGTATAACTGCCAGAAATATGCCCTTCAGCCAACCAATTTTCAACACCTAAACTTTTCATAAATTGATAGGGATTTTCAGATTCAAATGTCCCTTTAATGGTTAGCCATTTATCCTTTGCATCAAAATTCAAATCCGAACTCATTTTTAATACTGTCTGGGCACTTTTTAATTCTGTTGTAATACGCAACGGTGTAGAAATCATCACTTTATCCGTCTTAACAGTAACATCCAACTTTTGATCTAATAATTTCAAATGGCCGTCAAACGAATAAGGTCCGTCAAAACTGTCAATTTTACCCGTTCCATTGATATCAGTCAAGGTTAATTCTTGTTGAGTCAACAAATTTTTCCACCGAATCACACCGGATTCAACATCCAAAGAATCTATCCGCACCAAAAAATCAGATGGGCTGACAATTAAAGAATCAGATTCAATATTCCGATTGGGATTAAAAAGAACAGGAAAAGAAAAATTTGTTTGATATGAATACTTACGTTCTATCAAAATATCAGGTTTTTTCAAGACTATTTTTTTAATAACCAAAGGAGATTTGAAAAAAGACAGCCATTCCATTTCAACCTGAATCTGCTCTATTTTCATCATCACAGGTTCAGAGCCCCCCTCTTGGTTGGCCACCTGAACATCATGAATTTCAAAAGTGGGAAGCGGAGTCCAAGACAAAGTCGTTTGACCTTTAATCTCCACAGAACGTCCCGTCATTTGTTCCAAACTTTTTTTAACCTGTTCTGTATATGTGTCAGCATTAAAGGAACGCACCACAAAAAAGGCCATTAAAGCCAGCCCCAACAACAAAACAACAACCACGCCCAAAATAATCTTTTTCATATAAGACTCCCTTGTCTTTTGAGTATAATCATTTTTTTATACTTTGCAAATCTTTTTTTTACCTTGCAGTTTTATTTTAATTTTTATACAATAAAATTATGTTTACTGTGGATCAATTTTTAGGGGGAAAAGTCTTATTAAAGCAGCCCAAAACAGGATTACGGGCCACTTCAGACGCCGTCGTATGTGCCGCCTGCGTTTCAATAAATCAAAATGAAACCTTATTGGATGTTGGGGCCGGTTCCGGTATTATAGGGTTGTGTGTGAACGCCAGAATACCCTGTCATATTACAAGTATAGAAAAGCAACCTGACTTAATTCAATTAATCCAAGAAAACGCTCAATTAAATCATCAATCTATCACCCCTATTTTGATGGATATTTTTCAAAAGGATCAAATTAAAGGCCAACTGTTTCATCACGTTGTGACCAATCCTCCATTTTATGATACAACAGGTCAAGGGAGAAGAAATTGCCAACAAAGAACCGCCTATCAAGCGGATTTTCAACTCACACAATGGTTACAATTTTGCATGAAACATTTGAAAGCGAAAGGCACCTTAACCCTCATCCATCAACCGCAGTATCTCAACGAGATTTTGTCTGTTCTATCCACCAAATTAGGACATATTGAAATTATCCCCATTCAATCCAAAAAAGACACACCGGCCAACAGAATTATCGTTCGTGGAAAGTTGGGGGATAAAACACCGATAAAAATTTTACCGCCCCTCATTATGCATCACAAAAACGGCACGCGTACCAGGGTGGCTGAAAAAATTTTACGCCAAGGATTACCCGTTTCACTTTCCGCTTGATTTTCAGGTAAAAGTAGTTTAACATTTTTTCATCAAGGAGATTCAAATGCATTCAATTCAAGTTTTTCAAGGTGATATACCCAATAATATCAAATGGCCGAAAATGGTTGCTATTGACACAGAAACAACAGGACTTGACGTGGTTAAAGATAAACTCTGTCTGGTCCAAATCGGCGATGGTAAAGGTAATGCATGGTTGGTACAAATAAAAAAGAATACCCCCTGCCCCCATCTGAAAAAATTACTGACAAATCCAAAGATTTTGAAAATTTTTCATTTTGCCCGTTTTGATGTGGCCAAATTAAAGGTGGCGTTAGGAATTGATGTGGGTCCCCTCTATTGCACAAAAATTGCCGATAAATTGGTGCGACCTCAAGCCAAACATTCTCTGAAAAATTTATGTGAAGACTATTTAGATATTCTGTTAGATAAAGAACAACAATGTTCCGATTGGACGAAAAAAGAATTGTCCCCGGAACAAATTCACTATGCAGCCAATGATGTGATGTATTTACATGCTCTGAAGGCCATTTTAGATAAAAAACTCAAAGCACAAAAAAAAGTCAAACTGGCGGTATCTTGTTTTCAATTTTTGAACACTCGTGCCGAATTGGATATTTTAGGATATGAAGACCCTGATTTATTTCACCATTAAAAATGATTTGGCCAAAAAAACTGATAACAGACAGATTGGTATTAAAAGAACACACACTGGATGAAGAATATGTTCAGTTATGGGTAAGGCGTATTAACCAAAATCTTGAATGGTTGAACACCTTTTTACCCCATTTTACAGACCCCCTGACATTTGAAAAAGAATATGATTATCTTAAAATGTTAATTTGCGGACACCAAGAACAACAATACGCTATTTTCCATAAACGGACCAATGCATTAATTGGCAGTATCGGGGCTTATAATTTTCAAAAAGACATGGCCGAATGTAGTTTGATGATCTTCAAAAACAAAGCCGGACACCATTATGGGCCGGAAGCCCTGTCTGCTTTGGAACAATTATTATATCAACAAGGAATCAGACATCTCCTTCTTAAAATTTCCGTCAAAAATTTACGTTCGTTAAAAATGGCGAAAAAACTGGGATATCTGGGAAAAAACAATGATAAATCCCCTTTTGTAAAAATGATAAAAACTTTATCATAAATAAAACAGTTGTATAAAAATTCAAAACTGTGTATGATAGATTTTAATGTAAAAATATGAGGAGCCCCTGACAAAATGGCTATTAAGGACAAAATATCACAATTGCAACAACATACACGTAGGGTGAAAATTACGAAACACTCTCTGCCTATTTTTGCTTTTTTAATAACCTCTTTGATTATCGTTTGGCCATTGTTGAATCAAAATAAAGATAAATTTACATTGGCTGTTCCCTCCACCGGTGAAAGCAGTCATCAAATAGAAATGGAAAATTTACGTTTTTTTGGTATAAACGATAAAAACTTCCCTATGACATTACAAACACCAAAAGTTCAAAAGGATCCCAAGCGTCCCGAATGGGCAAAAATGCAAAAACCCATTGCAACCTATCAAATGGAACAAGGGGACATTCTAACAATGACAACACCCTATGCTTTGATAGACCAACAAAAGCAAATAGTCTTTTTTGAGGATAGATTATCGGGCAAAACAGATGCCGGATACCAATTTAAGACAAGTCAAGTCATGTGTGATTATACAAAAGGAACGGCCGACACAAACAGCCCTGTTTCCGTATCCGGTCCTGCCGGTCAAATCAACGCCCAAGGTCTCACACTCTCCAATCGGGGAGATTTGATTTTATTCAAGAAAAAAGCAACGGCTGTCGTTAAAAACAAAAATGAAAACATACATATTTCTGCACTCAACGGTATCCAAATTGATCAAAAAAAGAAAACAATTGTTGCCGAAAAATCCGCCCAAATTCGTCAAAAAGATATTACTGTAAAGGCCGACAAACTCATTTTGTTCTACACAGATAATAAAAAAGATCGTATTCAAAAAATTGAGGCCTACAACAATGTTCAAATGGATAACACAAAGCAGATTATGACCGGAAATTTTGGAATTTATACCCCCGCTACAAAACAGGGGAAGATGACAGGAAATGTTGTCATTAAACAAGACGGGCATTATATGAAAGGCGATACAGCCACATTGGATTTAGTAACGGGAAAAAATAATTTAACCGCAAAACAACGTATTACCGGCCAACTCATACCCAATCAGATAAAGGAGAACACAAATGAGCACAAATGAACTCATTGTTAAAAATTTGAGTAAAAGTTATAAAAACAGAACTGTTTTAAGGGATGTATCCTTATCCGTCCATACCGGAGAGGCCGTTGGCTTGTTGGGGCCAAACGGGGCGGGAAAAACAACCTGCTTTTACTGTGTCACAGGATTAATTAATCCCAATAAAGGGGCTATTTTATTAAACGGATTAGATATTACCAAATATCCTGTTTACAGACGTGCCAGAATGGGTATTGGTTATTTACCACAGGAGGCCTCTATTTTTCGTGGATTGGACGTGGCGGACAACATCCGTTCTGTGCTGCAACTGAATGAATCCAATCCGGATAAAGTAGAACAAGAATTAGATAGTTTATTAAAGGAATTTTCCATTGAACATTTAAGATTTTCACCTGCTCGTGCTTTATCGGGAGGTGAACGCAGACGATTGGAAATCGCCCGTGCTTTGGCCGGACACCCCACTTTTATTTTACTGGACGAACCTTTGGCGGGGATTGACCCTATTGCCGTCAGTGATATTAAAGATTTAGTCGGACAACTTAAAAATCGGGGTATTGGTGTTTTAATTACCGACCATAACGTCCGTGAAACTTTGGGGATTGTGGATAAAGCCTATATCTTGCACGATGGAGTCGTTTTAAAATGTGGCACGCCAAAAGAAATTATTGCGGATGAAAAAGTACGCAAGACCTATTTGGGTAAGAATTTTTCACTTTAAGAAAAAAGACTTGTAAAAAAATGGAAAAAAGGCTATAACAAGTCTACTTAAATTTATTTAACAAAAAGGATATGTAATGAAAAGAATTGGATTATTAACAAGCGGGGGCGATTGTTCAGGTTTAAATGCCGCCATTC
>JAZUJZ010000017.1:0-10354 GCA_045643025.1 Alphaproteobacteria bacterium | reverse complement strand
ATATCAAAAAAGGCGGAAAATATTTGATAAAACATGTTTTAAATGATATCTTTTGACGACGCTGGATTAATCCAATACAACAAATACAACGGCATTAACAAAACTGTAATCCCAATATACAGGACCGCCTCAACAAAAGAAATGGGTAATTTCACCATCATACATACCAATGCCCAAAAAATCAAAATACCAGATATAAAGGCCGCAATATCGTTCATTTGGAACAACTGAAAAGCCAATCCCATACCACTCCATAAAGCATCATACAAAATCCAAATCATAGATTGTATTTTCATGGGTAATTCACCAAACATGGGGTCTTCTTTTATTTTTTCACCGGTATAGACACCTTGAATGGCTTTGGTAATATCGTCTATATTACCAGTAAAAGCCCCACCCGTGGTTTTATCTATTCCCTCCTTTAATTTATCCAAACCAAGTCCCAACAATTTACTGATAATGGATCCCCCTAACCCAGAAGAATCTCCACTGTAATTAGACATAGAAATCCCGGCAGCAGAAGGAGTCGCCAAGGCCATTTGAGAAACACCCAAAAAAATCTCACCAATCGGTTGTAAAAACATTTTTCCCGCCACATCATAGAGCACCCGATTACCAGAAGAAGAATCAATTTGAGCCAATTGAACCTCTACCCCTTTTCTTTTTCCACCAGAGAGATCAATACTAACGGAGCCAGAGGTAATCGGTCCCGTCTTAACAGATAATAACAAGGCCACCAATAATGTCTTAAACAATACAATAATAATTTGACGTAAATCTTTTTTAACTTCCGGCTCTTTCAGAGAAACGAACCATGGGATAATTTTCATTAACAACCAAACCGGCACCCCTATTTTAATTAAATCCAAACAATTATCACACATGATTGGCAGGGCATTTTTTAGGGCATGCTGTATTGCATCAAATGCCTGCATATACATCTTGCATGGCCAACAAGAAGCTTGATCCGGCTTAAACAAACCTTTTTCGTATTTGACGGTTTGATCACAACCTGTTAAAAACAACAAGCCCCAAATCCATAACCCTGCCCACCACGATTTATATTTCATGTGCTTTCGTTATTCTTTCTTTTGAGTTGGATTAAAATAACGCCGATTATTTGATGAAGAGGGCTGTTCATTATTCAATATACCTTCACCATTTTGTTGCACTGGTGTTCTAGTTTGTGTCGGATTCACCGGTGTATTGTGATCCCCCACTTCTTGACTGACAACGTTGTCTTGTTGGGATGTTGTTCTATTTTGCGGGGCAACATTTGTCCTTTGTTCATTATTCTGTTCACCAGATGAAGCAGATTCTTTTCTGACCAAGGATTCAGCCGCCTTTGTATCTTCGGCTTTTTCACCCTTCTCTCCTTGTTTTCCGTCAACGCCGGCATCTCCTTTATCACCCTTATCGCCCGCATCACCTTTTTCCCCTTTAATGACCGTAGGTGCAGACCGTGTAGGATTTGTCGGATTTGATGAAGAGGTAGAAGTTGAACCGCCTGAAGCACCCGTTCCGCCAGAACCGCCACCAGAACCCCCAGATCCACCGCCGGGTCCACCGGTTCCTGAACCACCAGATCCACCACTGCCAGATCCACCGCTTCCTCCGCCAGCTCCACCACTGCCTGTACTACCAGAGGATTCCGTTCCAGAACCACCTTTAAATTCTTTACGTAATTCACCCCATTTACGTCCAGCCCGTGAAGCCAAAGACCCCGTATCCGGATTAGAACTTCCCTCTGCTTCACCTGCACGATAGGCGCCTGCAATACTGGCCCCATAATTTTTCAGAGGATTAATCACCCTTGAACGAATTGTGTTTAAACCAGATCTACCCACAGCGCCTGCAGCGGCTGCCCCGACTTTACCAACCAACTGTGTTCCTTTTGTCACGTGTTTACTGACATCAGAACCAATCCCGATACCACCGCCCGAAGCAAATTGTCCAACAAATGTTTCGGCTTTACCCAACAAAGAAAATGCCAAATACATTAATGCGGCCGACAAGAACAAACCCACACCACTAAAATCAATTTTTTCGGCGGCCTGTTTAGATTTATCTTCCCCTAATAACGTAATCATTGTTTGCAAATCAATACCACTAACATTCTTGTTAAAAATAGAGGCAATAATTTGATAGAGCATAACCAAGATCACAGATAAAATAACAAAGGTAACTAACACATTAACCAACATTTCCCATGCCTTTTTGGTATATTGTCGTGTTTGCGGAATCACCCAAAAAGCAATCCATAACGGCATTAAAGCCGACACAAACATCAATCTGAATAATGTATCCAATAACTTGATGGGGAAACTGATAAAGATCAAAAAAGCCCCCAAAAAGACAATTAACCCCACAAACAACATCGTCCAATGTGGCAAAATATGCATAAAGCCCAATCCCCAGCAATCAGCCAAGAAGGTTGCCCCGACAGACATCCACACAATTAAATTTTGTGACACATTCATCAAAAAGCATTGGATTGCCTTTCCCACATCCTCAGAAAAGGCCTGCTTTGCATCGGGTAAAGTATAAATTTCCACAGATGATCCCGCACGCCTTTTATTAAATCTCAAATTCATATTTTTAGATGTTGGTGTCGCCGAATAAGTCAAATTATCGCATTTTTTTTCACTTTTTCCACCGGAAATAGTCACTTTAACCACACGTCCTTCTGCACCACCTTGTTCCTGTATGCTTTGCCCAAAACCGATAGAACCCACCACCAACGGATTAATGGCGTAGGTATAAATACTGTGCCAATTAAAAATCAATAAAGCGGCAATAATGCATCGTAAGAAAGGCATAAACACCTCTGATACCAATTCTGTTCCACTGATTTCCTTAAAGGTAGAAGTTAAAAAGGCCTTACCCACCACAAAAATAATATAACCATACAATAAAACCCATAGTAAAGAAGTGGGACCACCGGCAATCAATTTTGCCAAACTGTCCGATGCAGATGGATCATTCATTTTTGTGGCCAAAGAGTTAATTGTTTCAAACAGAGTATTAAAAATAGGACAGAACCAACACCCGTCCGCAATACCGGTAAAACTGTTATAAATACGTTCAAAAGTTGTCTTTCCATCCTCTGGACAGGCCGCTTCAATTTCACTGTAATCTAACTTATTCGCTTCATCTTTAAAGAGATTCACAAGTGCTTTACCCGCATTAATAATACCTTTAAATCCATTTTTTAATCCAAATCCCGCGGCACCAATTAATCCTTTATCATACAAACATTGCAGTTGTTCCACTGTGCCATTATATACATCAGAAGCAACATCCGCAGAGGCAGAAGAAATGAAACCTTTTTCCCATTGGAAATCATTCACATTTTTTGGGGAAAACCATACACCAACCCCTAACAAAAACAAACAAACAACTTTTAAGATAGAAATTTTACAGCGAAACATCATTCTCTCCCCTAAAAAATATACTTGTATTTGTATGCTAACACGCCAAAAAGCAAAAGGCAAGTCTTTTTTTTATGAAAAAAATAAAAAAAACTCCCCATAGTTTGGGGAGTCCTTTATATGATGTTAAATTATGCGTTAAAATTCGGTTCTTCGGCCACAGAACCCAATTTACGAATATCAAAGTATTGCAATAAAGGAACAGCCAAATAAATTGAAGAATATGTTCCCAAAATTGTACCGGCTACCATTGAAATGGAAAAACCAAATAAAGTTTCACCACCCACAAATAATAATACCAACACGACAAACAATGTTGTAATACTGGTTAAAAGTGTCCGAGACAATGTTTCATTGATACTTTTATTTAATAATTCGGGTATTGGCATTTTACGATACTTCTTTAAATTTTCACGCACACGGTCATAGGTCACAATCGTATCATTACAATCGTATCCGGCCAAAGAAAGTAATCCGGCCACAACCACCATATCAAATTCAAATTGGAAAAGACTGAAAATTCCCACAACAATAATCAGATCATGAGCCATTGCCAAAATACAATTGACCGCAAAAGGCCATTCAAACCTAAACCAAATATAGAGCAGAATAACCGTTAAAGCCAAAACGGTAGCCAATAAACTGTTATATTTCAACTCATCACCAATAGACGGACCAATAATTTCAACTTTGCTGTAAGTATAATTTTCGCCCAGTGCAGACTTAATTTTTTCCAACAAAGCATTACTGTTTTCCTCGGCGGTAGGTTGCGCCTCAATTAAAATAGTTTTCCCCTCTAATCCCACAGATTGAATAGTGAGTCCCTTTAAAAAACCTAAATCTGAACGCACTTTTTCCATTTGAATTTGTTCGGTGGAATTTGCCTCTATTTGAATACCACCTTCAAAATCTATACCGTAATTCAAACCACGAACAAAAAACGAGACAATTGCCACCCCCAACATCACAACGGATAACATATATCCATATTTGGATTGTTTCATAAAATCAAAGGTATATTCACATTTCTTAAATAATTTTGTCATCTCAGTTATCCCTTTCCTTATAAATTAATTTTTGTTGGTTTCTTTTGTTTTATCCAAGCCAACAGTAATAATTTAGAAACACAGATTGCTCCAAATAATGTAGTGGCTAACCCAAGTCCTAAAGTTACCCCGAATCCACGCACTGGACCGGATCCCAACCAGAATAAGAACAAAGCAGCAAATAACGTGGTCAATTGACCATCAAAAATCGCCCCAAATGATCCAGAAAATCCACGGGTAATCACCTCAGTTGGAACGGTAATACCGTGTGATTTTTCTTCCTTCATACGCTCATAAATTAACACATTGGAATCCACGGCCATTCCCACCGTTAAGGCAATACCGGCCAAGCCAGGAAGCGTTAAAGTTGCCCCCAATAAACTTAAAAGTGCAATCAGCATAATCCCATTGGCAATCAACGTTAAATCCGCAATAATTCCAAAAAATCCATAAACAATAATCATAAAGGCCAAAACCAAAATTCCCCCAATGATACATGCAATTGTTCCCGCTTTGATGGAATCCTCACCCAATCCGGGGCCAACAACCCTTTCTTCAACCACAGTTAAAGGTGCGGGTAAAGCACCAGAACGCAACAACAAAGCTAAATCATTTGTTGATTGAACGGTAAAATTCCCCGTAATAATTCCCTGCCCCCCCGTAATAGGCGTATTAATAGTCGGGGCGGAAATAACAGTTCCATCTAAAACAATGGCTAAACGTCTGCCTACATTTTCACGGGTTGCTTTGGCAAATTTTTTGGCCCCGGCGGCCTTAAAACTAAAGGAAACAGCGGGACGACCTTGTTCATCATAAACCCCACGAGCATCATCCAAACTTTCCCCGCCAACGACAATCGCACGTTTTAAAACAACATACCCTGTTTCATCACCCATCGCAAGCATAGAATCTGCAGGGATTTTTCCGGCACGAGCCGATTGAACAGAGGTTTCCTCATCCACTAAATGAAAAGTCATTTTGGCTGTTTTCCCCATCAACGCTTTGATTTCGCTGGGGTCTTGAACACCGGGTAATTGAATCACGATTCTGTCTAACCCTTGTTGTTGAATTTGGGGTTCTTTTGTTCCCAATTCATCAATACGAGTCCGAACAATTTGCAGGGATTGTTCCACCGCTTGGTTCTTCATTTTATCTAATCCCTCTTGAGTGTAAGAAACACTTAATGTGTTACCATTGGCCTCTATATCCAAAGGAACGGATTCTTGTTTCCGAATTACAGTCCGAGCATCAGCCAACTGTTCACCTTTCAAGATTTTAACCTGCATTTTTCCTTCTTGAATTGCCAATCCTGAAAAACGAATTTTTTCTTCACGTAAAGCAGAACGGGTTAAATCTGCCAAACTTTCCAACTTCTCGGCCACCAAAACATCGGTATTGACTTCCATCACCAAATAAGAACCACCCTGTAAATCCAACCCCAACGTAACGGGATGATACCAAGACTTCATCCCCTTGGGTAAATTGTCATATACCTTTTGGGGCATAAAATTAGGCGCAGCAAAAAACACACCCAAGGCCAAAATAGAACAGATAATAATGATTTTTATTTTAGAATATCCAAACATTTTACTTTTCCTTTTTTAACAATTCTTTTTCATTTAATAACACTTCGGTAACATACAAACGCATGACTTGTATTTCTGTATCCGGGGCAATTTTTACCGTCAATTCATTTTCATGAACTTTGACAACTTGACCAATAATACCTGCAATACTCACCCTATCTCCCACTTTAATAGCATTGAGCATTTCCATCTGTTTCTTGACTTTTTTTTGTTGAGGACGAATTAATAACAGATAAAGAACAGCCAAAATAACCACAAATTGTAAAACAATAGAGAGCATATCACCACCCGTCTGAGGTGTCGTATTTTGAACCGTTTGTGCCAAAGCAACAGAAGTCAGCATATTATTCCTTTCATTAATAAGTGATACTCATAGCATTTTTTAACGTAAAAAACAAGCGTTTTATTCGGAAGCTTCCTCTTTTTCATCTGGTGTATCGTTCTCTGCACTCGGCACCGAATAAACCCCCTTTAACCACCGACCTAAATCAACATCTGCACAATGTGATGAACAAAAAGGTCTGTATTGATGCACTGTTTTTTTCCCGCAAATCGGACAACAGGTATCACAATCAGTCTTTTTTGGCGTATTCACGTTCCCGTCTTTCTCGTTTTTCCTGTTCTTCCAAACAAAGGGTCGCAATCGGACGTGCTTCTAACCGCAAAATACCGATAGGTTCCCCACTGATTAAACAATAACCATAGGTTTTCTTTTTAATGCGATCCAAAGCAGCGTCTATTTTGTCAATCAATTGACGAATTCTATCTCGAGAATGCATATCAATGGCTTGATCCATTTCGTTGGTTGCACGATCGTTTAAATCCGAGGTTTGCAATTCCGTTTCCTGTAATTCAACAAACAAGCGTTTAGCTTCACGAAATAAATCGGCACGCCAACTCTCTAACTTTCTACGGAAATACTCCAATTGAAAATCGTTCATATAGTCCTCTGTTTCCGATGGCTTGTAGCCCTTGGGCAATTCAATGGTCATAGTGGCCCTCCTTTGTTAAAGTTCAACCTGCTAGATAGCTTATTTTCTATCAAAAGTCAAGTAAAAATAAAAAATCCCCGTCCAAAATGAACGGGGATTGTGAAACGGCGAATAAAAAAGGGGGAGGTTTCGCCAATTCCACGCAGATGTTCGCTTATAGGGAGACTAAATGACACAAACATCTGATTCCGTTTGACCGGAACGGCGATATTATAGCAGAAAATATTTTATTTGTCAAGTATTTTTTAATAAATTATTTCCTTCTTAAAGAAAAAAGACTTGATTTTTTCCAAAACTCAGAGTAGAATAGATACGTTTTCGGGGTGTAGCTCAGCCTGGTAGAGTACTTGCTTTGGGAGCAAGGTGTCGCTGGTTCGAATCCAGTCGCCCCGACCATTGTAGTGGTGAGAACTTTTGGGACTATTTTTTTTGCACTGTCCAAAAGTTCTCTTTTTTTTAGCTATCCTTTTATTTTAAGTATCCATTCCTCTTATTTCCGCCTTTCCTTGTTTAATTGAATCTAAATATTTTGTCTCATATTGTATTGGTGACAAATTGTTTAAAATTTTCATGGGGCGTATTTCATTAAAAAATGTAATATATTCTTGAACTTGTTGTTTCAATTTCTCTATCGTTTTATAATAATGATGCGAAATTTCTTCACGTTTCATAACACTAAAAAATCCTTCAATCACTGCATTATCCAACGGACAGCCCGATCTTGAAAATGACTGTGTCACATTCTTTTTAAGAAGAAGTTCTGAAAAATTCTTATTTTTATATTGTATCCCTCTATCACTATGAAAAATTAAGTTTCTTGGACCGCGAAGTTTATATGCATCCGTAAAAGTATTTATGACTAATTGGACATCTTGTTTCTTTGATATTTGATATGCAATAACCCTTCTTGAAAATAAATCTATAATGGCACACATATAATAATATCCATTATCAATTGGCAAATATGTAATATCGCTTACCCATACTTGATTTGGCTTTAATGAAGAAAAATTTCTATGTACAAAATTAGGTAAAGTCTCTGTTTCTTTTTGTACAATAGCCGCTCTTGCCCCTCGTGCTTGTTTAGATATCAAATTCATTTCTTTCATTAAACGTAAAATTCTTTTTTTGGAAACATACATATTGTGATTGGCAATCAACATAATTCTGATTTTTTCTCCTCCAAACCTTTCTTTACTTAAATCAAAATATTTTTGTATTAATGGCTTTAGTTCATTATCCGACTTTTGATAATTAGATTCTTCAGTTTTTGATTTTTCTCTTCTATAATAAGTTGATTTTGCAAGTTTAATAACATTACAAATTTTACTGATTTTATATTTTCCTGCTAATTTATCAACGGCTTTAATTTTCTCTTCTGTTGGACTTTCAATAGAACATCCAGCTTGACGTAAAATTTCATTATCGATTTTTAACATTGCCATCTGCCGTTTCATATTATTAATATCATAAGCAGAGTAAGAGTTAATTGTGTAATGTCCACTTTTTCTTTGTGTCAATTCGCGTTTCCAATTAAACAAAGTTGATTTTGATATATGATATTTTTGTAATATCGGTTGACTTTGTCCTATTGCATTATACTCATTAATAATTTTCTGAATTTGTCTAATTGAATATTTTTTCATTTTATTTCCTTTCAGTTAATATTTCTGCGTAAAGATTTTACTTGTTTCTTTTTCTTTACACTAAGTAAAAACCAAAAAATAAAAATTTGTGGTCAAAAATTTAAAAAATTCTTATAAATAAAAGGATCTCAGAGTTTCGCAATAAGGGGGCTTGACTCAGGTCATCAGGTTGCGAAACTTCAACACCTTGCTTCGTCTTTTGAAAAAGTCCTTGTTTTTATTGTAGTTTTGTGATACAAATAAAAACCAAGATAGCGAGGTAAAAAGTTACTAGTTCGAAGAGGGTCGACCCGACCAATGAGGCCTTTCATATGAAAGGCCTTTTTTTTGGCTTTTTGGGGCCATTTTTGACTTTCCCGTACGAGTTACCCGTCAAAATACCCCATAACATCCTGCCCTACTCTACCTTCCTTATATATTATATATAGAGTGGACAGGTGGTTTATCATCCTTTTTATCCCTTTTATAGACCTAAAGACAAATGCCAATGACTCTAGAAAAGTCCTTTTGATAGACTGGAAGACAATTGCCTTGATCTCAGAGTTTTTCCTTTTTATAGACTTAGAGACAACTGCTTTGTCATAATAATTAAATATGCATTGAATTTTTATTATTTTAATAGTAATATTAGATTACTTTTAAAAAAAAACAAACAAAACAAAGGAGGTCCTATGGAATTTCCAGAACAAATTGAATCTGAGCGGATTATTTTAAAAAGACCATATCCTGCCACTTTTCAGTTAGCGCAGGAACTCTACGATGTTGTCGATAAATCCAGGGACACTTTGCGTGAATGGTTATCTTGGGTGGATGGCACAAAGCGTCCGGAAGATAGATACAGTTGGTTGATTAATGGCGCACAAAAAAATTGGGAAACTGGTGCAGGATATGCTTATCTGATAAGGGATAAAAAAACTCGTTCTCTTCTAGGCGTAATTGATTTGATGGATTGTAGTGAAAAACATAAATCTGCTGAAATTGGTTATTGGCTCAGCGATTATGCGGTTGGTTATGGTTATATGACAGAAGCTGTAAAAACTTTAGAAAATACCGCTTTCAAGAAGGGTCTTAATCGTATCATGATTAGAACTGATGCACAAAATAAACGATCTGATAATGTACCAAAACGCTGTGGTTATTATCTAGAAGGAATGTTGCGTTCATGCAAGTGGGACAAAATGCACAAAAGATTTACAGATATTCATGTTTGGTCTTTGTTAAAGTCCGAATGGGAAGAAAAGTTTGGAAAGGAAAAATAAATGGCGACCTTAAAAGCTGGTGTTATTTTAATGCACCCTTTAAAGCATAAAATAGGCCTGGTCTATCGTGAAAAAAGAAATGATTATACTTTTCCTAAAGGACATTTAGAAGAAGGTGAGACACTTCAACAATGTGCTGTACGTGAAACGGCTGAAGAAACAAAACGAGATTGCCGATTGATTTCTGATAAAGAGATCTATGTTTTAAAATACACGACTTCTGAAGGCGAAGAATGTGAAAGCTACATGTACTTTGCGGAAGATATTGGGCCAAGTGATAACACCAGTTGGGATACACATGACCTTCATTGGATAGATTGGTGTGATGTTGAAAAGAAACTTTCATATCAAAACTTAAAAGACATGTGGAATCAAATCAAGGATGATATTAAGA
>JAZUJZ010000016.1:0-4517 GCA_045643025.1 Alphaproteobacteria bacterium | reverse complement strand
GTACCATCTTTAATTTTTGTAAAGGCAATATAATCCCCACGTGGTGACCAGACGGGCGTGGCATAAGTCCCCTCTCCATAACTGATCCGATGAACATTGTCCCCATCTGCATCCATAACATAGAGTTGTTGGCTGCCCCCTCTGTCTGAGTTAAAAACAATTTGTTTTCCATCCGGTGAAAAACTGGGGGACGTATCAATCGCAGGATGCTTTGTGAGTTTTGTTTTTTGATGTTCCCGAATATCATATAAATAGATTTCCGAATTTCCCCTTTCGGATAATGACATAACCAATTTTTTTCCATCGGGTGAAAAACGGGGGGCAAATGACATTCCGGCAAAATCTCCCACTAACTCTGTTTGATGAGAATCTAAATTCATTAAATACACTTTTGGTTCACCACTTTGATAAGATAAATATGTTACCTGTTTCATATTGGGTGAAAAACGTGGCGTCATAACCATCTTATCACCATCGGTCAAAAATTTCAGGTTTGCACCATCTTGATCCATAATGGCCAATCTTTTTTTCCGATTTTTGGTTTTACCTGTTTCGGAAATAAAAACAATCCGCGTATCAAAATACCCTTTATCACCTGTCATTCTTTCATAAATCGTATCGGCGACAATATGGGCTAATTTCCGCCAATTTTTTGCATTAACGGTGAGTTTTTGTGCGGCCAATTCTTTGGTGGAAAAAATATCCCATAAACGATAGGATAACTGTAAATCTCCGGTCTGTATATCTTGTTCCAATTGAGATTGTAATAAAACTTGAGCATTCAACACCTGCCAATCTGTATAACGAGGAGTCTCATCCATCGTGGTAAAATTCTGTAAATAGGCCTCTTTATCAATCACACGAAACAATCCGGAATTTTCCAAATCATTGTGAATAACCGAGTATAATTGTTCGGCTAAATCTTGGACATTAGATTGAGCAATCGGAAGCGGAAGTGCTACAGGAACAGGGTCATGTTTTGCCCCATTAACGTCTATTTGTAAGGCGGCCCCCACACCAAAGGTCCACAAAGATAACACAACACATACCAGAGTATACAACAAATACATCCTAATCCTCCTATATGGGAATTAGGACATATTTTACCGTAAAAATCAAGAGATTATTATTCTAACCCTTGTTTTTTTTATTGTCTGGGATTATTAGATAATATTTTTAATAACGGAGCATTACCGGAAACATCCACAACAAACCACGGAAGATTATTGATTTTACGAACACCATCATAACGTTGTCCATCATTTTGAAATCCTATATTTTCCGCTTGATGGCCAACTTCTGTTTGATTCCGTTTATCTCCCTTTTTCACAGCCACCCAAATCGTTTGAGTTTTTAAATCTTTTTTGTTGGCCTCTCTCGTGTTTGTCACAGCCAATGTTTTTCCCTCTTTTTTAAATAATTCTTTTTTACAATATAAACGAGGCATTGACTGAGCATTTCCCGATAAAGGAGAAATAGACAGTTCATTTACTTCACCACCGCCAAAAGTTTTCCAACGATGTTCCCCACGAATAATCAAACTTTGGCTGATGGGGGTAGAAATCAATTTTTGAATATGTTCCAAAATATCTTGACGATAGGCTTCATCAGAGTGAACTTCCTTTCCTACATCACACGTCAAACCAAAAGCCCTGTGCGGTCCTTGGATTATTAAATTTTGTTTGTGCCCAATAGCATACTCCAATCCCGTTTGCATTTGTTGTAATTGTTCTTCTTCGGTTAAAACGGGTTTTGTTTTTTGGACGACAGGTTGAGCAGGTGCCGGAGCCACAGGTGTTACAGGTTGCACCACTTTTCTTTCCACCGGTTTATATTCCGTATGCACACCCTTTTCAGCATAAACTTTATCTAATTGGGGCATTTTTTCTGTTAAATAGCGCATAAATTTTATATCATTTTGTGCGTAATCCAACGGGGTCTTACCAAATTTATCCGGCAACTGACAAGCACTTAAGAACAAAGGTGTTAATTCCTTAAATCTTTTTTGGAAAAAGATTTTTTCCTTATCTTCACAAATATAATGCCATGGCGTTTTACCCATTTCATCTTTATGTAACCACAACTCTTTTAAGTGTTGTTCAGAGAATAAGGCTTTAGGCGTTGAATTTGTATCTGCATTATCCCCATAAAAGAAAGATAATAATTTATAATAATGTTTACCCTTTGCCAATTCATTAGCCAATCCCAATTTTTGACAATAATGCAGATATATTGCATTTGAATTAACAAAATCATGCAAAATTCCGGTTTGGGTTTCCGCCCCGACTCCCTGCCATGAAAAACTATTCAAAAAACGTGTTCCCATAGCGGAAGACTTAGTTGCAAAAAACTCTTTTAATTCTTTATAGGCGGGAAATTCCGACGAAAAATGGCTGGTTTTATTTCCCATTAAAAAGTCTATTTTTTTATCTCGGATGGCCTGTTTTAAGACTTGTTCCATTTCTTCTTTTGTCAGTTTTCCCTTTTCATATAAAGACCATAATAAAGGTTTACCCTCTTTATTTTGAATGGAGTAAACTTGACGAATAGCGGCGGGCGAATTGGCACAAATTTTAACCAATTTTTCCATTTCTTCAACAGATAGTTTTCCTTTTACTTTCTCAACAAAATCGGCATTCTTTTCTAAATTCAAATACTCAGCCGCTTGTTTAATTCCTTCAGGAGTTTTCAGTTGAACAAATAATTTAGATAACGCCACCATCCAATCTTCATTTTTATCAACATAGGAATAAATAGAACTTCCGCCCAAACTTTGTTTTTCTGCGGTTTTTCCAGATAAAAAATTCAAAAAAGAAGAAATTCTGTTGGCAACCTGAGTTTCATTTCCAGTTTCCAAAGCACGAGCATATTTAACGAAATAAGATGGGGGGATATCCTTAAAAAAGATGGCGGTTCCTAATCCACAAACCATTTCCGGTGTCCAATGTTCCACAGGAATATTATTTAAGACTTCTTCGGCAAAAAAACGATTTATAGCAATATGATTATAACTACTGAAATTTTTATGCTCACCACCCGGTATTGTATCAGCTAATAAGCACGATAAAGCCAGATTCTTTTCTCCCAACCATTTTAAGAAAAAGGGAATATCTTTTTTAAAACGCCCCATTGCCTCTTTAATAATTTCCTTATTGTGATGGTAAAAACACATATCATATAGGGCACAATTCGTAATAAAATCTTGGAAAAATTCCGGACTAGATATAGATAAATAGCTGACTAATTGTTTTTCCTCTTGTTGTGTCAAAACATTTTTGTCATTGTGCCAAATAGATTCCAAAATACGAACTAAATCATCATATTTTTTATAATAATTTTTAAAAAATTCTTCAATTTCAGCCCCTTTTGGACGATGACCTGTTTTCACTATTTCGTCTAAATCATGAATTGTCCACTGATACAACAAAATAGCCGCCACACTATTTTCCCATTTTACTTCAGGGCCAAAGTTGCTATCTAAAAAGTTATTAAATTTAAGTCCAGCTGAGGTAAATTCTGATACGCTAGATGAACGTAATGAAGAAAAAGGTGCTAACCTCATTTCAGATTTTAATTGATTAAATTTACTTTCTTCTTGTGATTGAAAAAAATCCATGATTATCTCTCCTCTACAGATATAATACGATTGATTATACCATTCTTTTTTGTTTTTGTCAAGGTTTTTATATTTTTACTGTCATACTTTGTCACAAAACTTGTTTTTGCTTTTTTTTAAAATTCGTGATATAATAACAACATTGTTTTTTATGAGGAAATAAATGAAACAAGAACATAAAGATTTAATTCAAGAATTATCCACGCTGTTACGTGAAAATAAATTGCATGAAATTGAATATCAAGAAAACGGTGTCTTACTAAAGGTGGTAGCAGAACCATCAACAACAGCACTATCCCAACCCACACCACAACAAGTTTCTGATAAAAAAGATTCCCATCCGGCTGAAAAGAAATACTTAACCAGTCCGATGGTTGGTGTCGCATATTTATCACCAAATCCCGATGCAAAACCCTATATTAAAGTTGGGGACGAAGTAGCGGTGGGTCAAACTATTTGCCTTATTGAAGCCATGAAAACCTTTAATCCCATCACAGCACAACAAGCAGGAAAAGTTAAGGAAGTTTTAATCAACTCGGGTGTTCCCGTTGAATTTAATCAACCCTTATTTGAATTGGAATAAGTAAATGTTTGAAAAGATTTTAATTGCCACACGTGGTGAAATTGCCCTACGAATTCACAGGGCTTGTCGTGAAATGGGAATTAAAACCGTTGCGGTTCATTCTACCGTTGATGCCGATGCAATGCACGTTAAATTGGCCGATGAATCTGTTTGTATCGGCCCGGCCAATGCGCAAGACTCATACCTTAACAAAGCAAATATCATTGCGGCAGCCATGCTCACCGGGGCAGATGCCATTCATCCGGGCTATGGTTTTTTATCCGAAAATGCTGACTTTGCGGAAATGGTGGAAGCCCACGGCATAAAATTTATTGGTCC
>JAZUJZ010000015.1:0-29402 GCA_045643025.1 Alphaproteobacteria bacterium | reverse complement strand
CCAAGAAAAAAACAGCGTCTTTTTTGTTAATTTCTGCCCCCAAAGAAAGTAATTGCTTAACGTCATCAGATGTTTCCCATGGTAATTTTGTTAAAGCGTCTTTAAATAATTTGGACATATATTCTCCTTTTGTTCTAGTTGACGACGTTTTGATTATACAAACAAATTATAATTAAATCAACCTGTTTTTTCTTGGGATAAAATTTGAGTATTCCGAAGGACGAGTATTGAAAACAAAGGATTTTTGGTGTTGGGGAGTCCGTGTGGGGTGGAAATTCGGCAGTTTTGCCCCGCTCTCACACGGACAAATATAAGTGCTTGGAAATAATAAAAAAAGTCGCCATAATCGGCGACTTATCTTAAATGGTGGAGGATGTCTGGTACCACACAGACGAAATTGAGGGTTTTATGAATATAATTTTAAGTGTGTTTTTGTATTGATTTATTTAACCATAAAACAATTTTTCCGTAGATAATTCCGTGTAATAATGATACATAAGTCCATAAAAAATTAAAAACCAATAAAGTTAATGCTAAAATCCAATAGCATCCTAAATCAAGCATAGAAGAAATTGTTCCCGCAATCAAACTTACTTCAAGTATTTTAGAGATAAATGAAGCGAGCAATACACTTAACATTTCTCCTCCAACATAAGCCAATAAAAAGGCAATAAAAATATTATTTCTGTTGTCCTTGAAAAAATTTGTAACTTTTTTGTAGTTTATTAAAGACGATATTTTTAATGTGCTTAAGAAAAATAAATTAGCTGTAAAAAAGTAACAAATTAATTTGTATAACAGAATAAAGAAGGATATAAAACCTACGATACCCACACAAATTGATAAGATAGTTAATTTTAAAGTTTCACCAATATATATACCAATTGTAACGAATCCTCCTAAGATTAAAATTGGTAAAATAAACAAGCAACAACAGGTGAGTGAAGCGAGTATATATTTTATTATTGATAAAGAAATAAAAGGGAATGATAATTGAATTTTTGATGTTTCAAAAATATCATTTTTTTCTGCTATTACTTTATGTATAAGACCAATTTTATATCCACTGAGGAAAATAATTGAGACACAGAATCCAATCACAGCCATAAGAACATGGTTTATGCTTAAAGTGGGAATAAAAGAATTAATGAAAAACGCCATTATTTTATCTGATTGCATTTTCTCTAATATTTCATAATTTTTGGATAAAAAATGAACTAAATCAGACAACAGAGGGATAAGTAAAAAGTTGATTAACGTTAAAATATATACGATACCAAAGCTCCTAGAAAAGGGAGCTTTGGCAAAATGAATAATTTGTTGTTTTGTCATTCGTATTTATTTTCACCTGCTTTTGTTGGTGTACATAAATAGATTAAAAGAATAATGGCACCAATTAATGGTAAAAGACCCCATAACCAATTCCAACCCGAACGATTTATATCATGCATACGTCTGCAAAAAACAGCCCATCCAGGAATGAGAACAAACAGACCATACAGAGTTGCAATGAGATCTAATCCTAAAAGAGCTAAAATGACAGATATAATAAAATTTACCAGGCAAAAATACCAATATTCTGAACGTGTTGAACGGCCAGACAATATGACATATTTTTTCAGGCACGAAAGATAGTGATTAAACATTTATATTTCCTTTCTTTTTGATTGTTACATATTGGATTATATAATAACAAATTTAAAAATCAATATATTTTTTTAAGAGTCCGTGTGGGGTGAAAATTCGGCAGTTTTGTCCCGCTCTCACACGGACCGAGATAAGCGCTTGGAAACAATAAAAAAAGTCGCTATTTCTAGCGACTTACCTTAAATGGTGGAGGATGTCTGGTACCGCACGGACTAAAAAGTTTCTACTGTCTAACTGTTTTTTTGAATTTTTTCATTAAAGTTTTTGAAACTCTTCGCTGAGCTCCAGCGGGACTTTTTTGAGTATGAAATTTGCTTAAAACTCTTAACTTTTGTTTTAGGGTATTAGCTTTTAAAACTTTCTTTAATGTGGTAGCACGTGCAGACGCATCTTCTTTTTTTTCAGCCTTAAGCTTGTCTACTTTTGATTTTAAATAAGCCCGGGTCTGCGTATCGTCCATAATTTTTTTGCCATTTTCCCAATAAGAATATTCCCAATTTTCAATTATTGGATCACTTGCAGAATGGAGTTGCCTTGTATGTTTTTCTCCTGCTAAACCATTTTGTTTTCCGGCTTTATAATATTCAAATTTTATCTCTCTATAATTTTTATCCAAATACACTGTCGGACCATTTAATTGTCCATCTTGGTAAGTTTGTACTTTAGAAACGTATTGAATAATACCGTGTCCATTAGATACATCCTCTTGTTTAGGCAGCGTGGGTATTCCTAGTGTGGTTTTTGGTGGCAATAATTGAGATCCTCCTATTTCAATAGTAGTCTTTTGAGGGACTCTACCCAAAAAATAGTCAAACTGAAAAAGAGTACCTTGTTTTTTCCCCTTTTCATCCTCTAACCAAGTTTCACGGGGTAGCTTTTCTAAAAATGTAAAAGGATGAAATATTTTTCCATGATTTGGACCACCTTGTCTAATGATTTCTTCAATCCACTCTTTTTCCGTGACATGTCTTCCTTCCAACCAAACTCCTTTTTTCTCAGCCTGGTCACAGGTGATTACAGTATCTTGATAGGGGGTTAATTTTTTCTTTAAACACCGATAATCATCTGGTAAAGGAGCAGATAAATCTAATATGCTAAGTCTCTTATCTGTACTAAAATACTTTGGAAAAAAAACATTCCGAGCATATACTTGACAGCGTTTGACTTTTTTATTAAGTGAATTAGAATTTTTTGAAGACTTATCATATTCTTTCATTTGTACTCCTTTTGGTTTTGTTCGCTCTATTATAGGAAAATTAGTAAATGAAATCAACCCATTTTTTCTTGGGATAAAAAATAAGATTCCCGAAAGTAGAGTATTGAAAACTAAGGATTTTTTTGCGTTGGGGAGTCCGTGTAGGGTGGAAATTTGGCAGTTTTAGCCCGCTCTTACACGGACTGAGATAAGTGCTTGGAAACAATAAAAAAGTCGCCATAATCGGCGACTTGTTTGTAATGAAGTAAGTTAATGTTCGCTTCCTGGTCTTTTTTGGTATTTGCTTTTTAAGATTTGTGCCAATTTTTTTCCTTTTTTTCTTCCGATTGTATCGCGTAATTCTCTGACATCTTTTTCGGATTCTTTAGATAAAAATTTACCGGAAGACCAGTCAATACAAGATCCCTCTTTTAAAAGTTCCCTAAGATCCATATTATAAGCAGCAGAGGCGTTGTAAAGAGCTATACTTCTAGCGACTAATTCATCTTTTTGTTTTTTGTTGGGTGTTGTTTTCATTTTTATCTCCTTTGTCAATAATTAATGCATAACATAAAATAATGTTGATGTCAATAAATGGTGGAGGATGTCTGGTACCACACGGACTAAATTTAAGTTGAAATATCATTTTATGTGTGATACTCTCTCCAAAAAAGGGGGAAAAAGACGATGAAAAAATTTCTTTCTATAATAATTTTGTCATTTTGTTTGGGAACGACTCTGACGGCTGTATCAGACCCACCACCAGCTGATATAAAATATTTAAGGAAGGTTACGATAGGAACAGATGGTTCTTATAAAGAATATGATGAAGAGGGATATTTAATGACAGATATACAATCTGATGGTTCTTATAAAGGATATGATAAAAATGGACAATTAAGGAAAGAAAGCCAATCAGATGGTTCTTTAAAAACATATTATGAAAATGGACAATTAATGCTAGACAGACAATCTGATGGTTCTTTAAAAACATATGATGAAGATGGGGAGTTATGGAGCGAGAGAAAATCCGATGGTTCTTATAAAGAATATTATAAAAATGGAAAACTAAGAGAAGAAAGGAAATCTAATGGTTCTTCAAAAATATATAA
The DNA here is from genome assembly GCA_045643025.1 of Alphaproteobacteria bacterium. Taxonomy (GTDB): domain Bacteria; phylum Pseudomonadota; class Alphaproteobacteria; order CAAHEQ01; family UBA3637; genus UBA3637. The sequence goes on along the minus strand of JAZUJZ010000015.1, from coordinate 25,448 downwards.
TGAAAAAGGACAATTAATTGCCGAGCACCAATTGGGTGAACCGTATAAAGAATATGATGAAAAAGGACATTTAAAGACAGAGGTGCAATCGGATGGTTCTTATAAAATTTATAATCAGGAATGAATATATTTACTTAAATTATTTATTCACAGGTTAAATTGAAAACAAAGGATTTTTTGTGTTGGGGAGTCCGTGTGGGGCTGAAAATGGATATTTTTGTCCCGCTCTCACACGGACTAAGATAAGTGCTTGGAAACAATAAAAAAAGTCGCCTATTTTGGCGACTTATCTTAAATGGTGGAGGATGTCTGGTACCACACGGACTAAATTTCAGTTGACATAGCGTTTTATGTGTGATAGCCTTTCTTAAGACAAGGGGGTTAAAATGAAAAAAATAATAATTTTACTTTTAATGAGTTGTGTTTCTTCAGTGAATGCTGCTTCTTTTAATTTTTCATCTGAAGATAATGGAAAAATAAAAGCAACTTGTTCTTGTCCTAAAGAGTATCCTCTGATGGATGAGAAGGGCTATTGTTATGCTTGTGATGAACAAGAGGTTATTAAGTTGGCAGATAGGGATTCGTGTGAACGTATTTGTAATGGTGTTAATGGAACGACGAAACGTATTGCTGATTTTTGGGGTTGTAAATTAGAAAAATGTCCTCAGAGCAAACCTTTAGAGGATAGTTTTGGTAAATGTAGAAGTTGTAAATACGATGGACCTGTTTCTGATACAAAAAATTGCTCTGTCTGTCAAAATAGAACTCTAAAAAAAGGAAGATGTGTTATTTCTGACTGTACTAATAGACCTTTAATAGGGGTTGATGGTGTATGTTATCCATGTTCTACAGGATTATCAGTTGAAACCTTACGTGGACAATGCTCTTCTATATGTCCTAATAGACGAGAAAGTGGTTCTTGGAGTTCCACAGTAGATGGAGTTACCCAATCGGGTGTTTCATGTGTTTTAGGAACAGATGGTGATGAATAAAAAAATTAATACTATGATTATGATTAAGTTCCCTGATTTGGTTTTAAGGGGACTTTTCTTGGGATAAATTTTAGAGTTCCTAAAGTCAGAATATTGAAAACAAAGGACTTTTTGTGTTGGTAAGTCCGTGTGGGGTAGAAATTGGATGTTTTTGGCCCGCTCTCACACGGACTGAGATAAGCGCTTGGAAACAATAAAAAAAGTCGCCTTAAAAAGCGACTTACCTTAAATGGTGGAGAGGGGTGGATTCGAACCACCGAACTCATAAGAGGGCAGATTTACAGTCTGCTGCCATTAACCACTCGGCCACCTCTCCATAAAAGTGGAAACTATTATGCCCGATTTTTTTATTCTTGTCAAGCAGAAAATCACATTCAATTATTTTGTAAAGGAATTTTTCTTGCATTTTATGGGGGATTTCTATAGACTGATACCCCATGGAACAGATTCAAACCGTTTTTGTGGATTGTGATGGGGTATTATATGATAATACGGTATTGACCTATGACGATATTGTTCAAGCATGTTGTCGTGCGGGAGAAGAACTGGGAATTCATTGGGATGAGGTGGAGCAGGTTCATACCGAACTGAAACAACGTGGTTATCGGGGGTGGTATAATACAACCTTGGAATTATGTCGTCGCTATGGAACTGATTTTAATCAAATAGCACAATATATGGTGCGTTATATTGATTATCATAAATTGACTGTAGATTTGGAATTATTGGATTTACTGCATTCGGTATCTCAGGTGAAACAATTGGCGATTTTAACCAATAACACACGCCCCCATTTACAGGCCGTCTTTTCCCAATTATTTCATCAAAGTATTGAAAGCACAGGATTAAAAGTTTTAACGGTGGAAGATACCCTGTGGGATGATTATTTTCATGTAAAGGCCCAAGGAGATTCTTTAACCCATTGGTGCCGGCAGTTTCATACGTTGCCAAAGCATACGTTATTATTAGATGATACCCCCAGTGTGTGTTTGGCCGCCGAGGAACAAGGTTTGCAAGTTGTTCAAATTAAAAATGCTCAGATGACAAAAGAGATATTGAAAGGATTACAATGAAATCTAATAAAAAGGATATTTTGCTGTATGGCCGTCATCCGGTTGAATTAGCCCTTAAAAATCCCCTGAGACACATTAAAGAACTGTATGCTGTTAAGGGGGCGTTGGATGGATTAAGGGTGCCGCCACAGGTGGTGGTGCATCCGGCAGATAACAGATTATTGGAATCTATGGTTGGACGTGAAGCTGTCCATCAAGGATTGGTGGCTGTGTGTGATCCTTTACCGGCTGTTGATTTAAATACGATTTTGAAAAAGTTATCTGAACAGGACAGGGCGTTGTTGGTTGTCTTGGATCAAGTATCAGATCCCCGTAATATTGGGGCGATTTTGCGTTCGGCGGTGGCTTTTCATGCGGCGGCTGTCATTGTGCCGGAGGCGGGCTCACCCAATGAAAACGGAGCGCTGGCAAAGGCCTCCAGTGGGGCTTTGGAGTTAATCCCGTTGATACGTGTTGCAAATTTGGCACGAACGTTGGACACGTTGAAAAAGAATGATTTTTGGTGTGTGGGCTTGGATGGTTATGCTTCTCAGATGATTACCGATAGCCCCTTACCCAAAAGATGTGCTTTGGTGATGGGGGCTGAAGACGGAATGCGCCGTTTAACGATGGAAAATTGTGATATGGTTGTCAAACTGCCGATGAATCCGGAGATTGAATCCTTGAACGTATCCATTGCAACCGCTGTTGCGATGTATGAATGGAACAGGGGTTAAAAAGCGTATTTTTGGGCTTGTTTTTGCATACTCTTACGAATTTTATCCATTGCCTTATTTTCAATTTGGCGTACACGTTCCCTGGAAATATGAAATAATTCACCCAAATCTTCCAATGTGTCCGCTTGTTCATTCAAATATCTTTTTTGAATGATGATTTGTTCCCGTTCTGTGAGTTCGGCAAGGGCTTGCTTCAATAACTTTTTTTTCAGATTCAGTTCTTGACTGTCCCCTAATTGTTGTTCAATGGTTTCTTCCCCATCGGTCAGCATTTCTTGAAAATGGGTATTGGAATCGTGGTTCAAAGGGGCGTTTAAGGAAGCATCCCCCGATAAACGTTGTTCCATTTCAATGACATCTTTTTTGGAAACATTGAGCGTTTTTGAAATATATTCGGCTGTTTCTTCGGATAAACCCATTTCACCATAAAGTCCCAATTTGGACTTTAATTTATGAAGATTATAAAACAATCTTTTTTGGGTTGAAACTGTGCCGATTTTAACCAAAGACCAGGATTTTAAAATGAATTCGGAAACGGCTGCTTTTATCCACCAAATGGCATAGGTCGCCAAACGGAAACCTTTATCGGGATCAAATTTTTTAATGGCTTGCATAAGCCCGATATTGGCTTCACTGATTAAATCAGCCAGAGATAAACCGTAATGTCTGAAAGACAGAGCCACCTTGGCTGCTAAACGTAAATGTGAAGTGGTCAGTTGATGGGCGGCTTGTAAATCCCCTGTTTCATGATAACGCTTGGCCAACATATATTCTTGGTCGGCATCTAACATTGGAAACTTATTAATCTGTGCCAAATAGCGAGGCAGTCCCCCATTTTGAGTCAATAAAGTTAAAGCAGAAGTTTGCGTCATTCTTATATCCTTTTGTTAAGCAATATAAACGAGATCCCCCTTATTAAAAGCAAAAATCCCGACCTATCCCTTTGGATTAGGCCTTTCCATTGTAGCGAAAAGTTTGTTCTCTGTCAAGAAAAATTTTTAATTTTTTAGGGGCATAACTCTGTATGATGATTTGTTTTGACTTTTATGAATGATTTATATATGGTGTGTATATGATAAAACTTATTTTAATTATTTTTGGGTATGTTTCATTTTTTTCGGAATATTGTTTTGCACAGATTCCATCGGTGGGCTGTTTTGATTGTGGGGGTGGATTGAGGAATCTGTTCTCTATACGAGAAATAGTTTATTATTTGTGTGCTTTTATTTTGTTTTTTTCACTCATAGGTCTCTTTTTTAAAAGAATCAGGAAAATATGTCAATGGATTTTAATTGTCACGTCTGTTTTATTGGCGATATTTATTACATCTGCAATGGTTGTTGATTATGTGGTGCAAAGTGAAGCGCCCACTTATCTTGATCCTTCCGAAAAAGTTGTTAAGTATTAGGACAATAAAAAAATTCGCCCAACTGAGCGACTTTATACTGGCAGGGGCAGAAGGGCTTGAACCCTCAACCTTCGGTTTTGGAGACCGACGCTCTACCAATTGAGCTATACCCCTTTAAAATTAGAAACTGTATTCCATTTCTTTCTCCTTAGGGACTAATTTAGCGAAAACAGCCCAAAAAGTCAAGTATTTTTTCAAATTTCATAAAATGTTATTGACGAAAGTCAAAAAAGATTTTAAACTCACAATATCAACTTTTAATGAAAGGAATAAAAATGCTTGGTATAATTATTTTGGTTGCTTTAGTGGTATATGGAATTGCGGTTTATAATGGTTTGGTGCGCAATCGTCAACAGGTTAAGGAAGCCTGGAGCACCATTGACACCCAATTGAAACGTCGTTATGATTTAATTCCGAATTTGGTGGAATCTGTTAAAGGGTATGCAACACATGAATCAACAACTTTGGAAAAGGTGATTCAGGCACGTAATTCTGCCATGAATTTAAATGGTGCTAAGGATAAAGGGAAAGCGGAACAGGGACTTTCTCAGGCCCTGAAGTCTATTTTTGCACTTTCTGAAAGTTATCCGGATTTAAAAGCGAATACAAACTTTGTTGCTTTACAGCAAGAATTATCCGATACGGAAACAAAAATTCAAGCATCTCGTCAATTTTATAACACTGTGGTGATGAGTTTGAATACAAAGGTGGAAATGTTCCCCAGTAATTTATTTGCCAAGATGTTCCATTTTGAAAAAGCCGACTTTTTTGAGATGGATGCCGAAGAGGCAAAAGCCGCACAAAAAGCCCCACAGGTGAAATTTTAATGTTTCAAAAACCATCCAATATTTATGAACATATTGCGGCCAACAATACCAAGATTTGGTTGTTGGTCGCTCTGTTTCCTGTGGCTTTAATGGTCTTTATTTATGCATGGTTTTATGTATTCAGTTTGACGATGGAAAGCCCTGTGGAACGGGCCGATTTTATGGCGTTATTCAATGAAATTGTGCCATGGATTTTTGGACTGTGTTTAATTTTAACACTCCTGTCTTTTGTGGGGGGAGATAAAATGATGATGGCTTTTTCAAAAGCCAAACCTTGTCCGGATCAAGGGGAATATCGTCGTGTGTATCAAGCCGTTGAGAATGTGGCCTTGGCGGCGGGTTTACCAACCCCAAAAATTTATTTAATTCAAGATGAATCACTCAATGCTTTTGCCACGGGGTATGCTCCGAAATCGGCTTCTATTGCACTGACAACAGGGATTATTAAGCGATTAAAACCTTTAGAATTAGATGGGGTGATTGCCCACGAAATGGCCCATATTAAAAACAGAGATATTCGTCTGAATATGTATATTATCACCGGCATCGGAATTATCGGCATGATAGGGGAAATTTTAATTCGCACCATGCATACAGGACGCAGTCGGAACAGTAAAAACAATGCGGGTGGGTTACTTGTTTTATTGGGATTGGCCTTAATTCTGTTTCGTTATTTGGTGGCGCCTTTTATTCATATGGCGATTTCCAGAAAACAAGAATTTCAAGCCGATGCAACGGGGGCTTATTTTACCCGTAATCCTCGTGCTTTGGCGACGGCTTTGGAAAAAATTTCTGAAGATCCTCGGGTGGAAAGTTTGGATAAATCCGGTCAAATGGCAGCGGCTTGCATCTATAATCCCTTGGAAAAAATCTCAGGGTTATTGGATACACATCCCCCTGTGGCCGAACGAATTAAACGATTAAACGAAATGTAAGGAAAATTTGATGGGTTTTCGTGTTTGTGGGGAAGAGGTAGATTTTAATAATCCGGAATCATTGAGATCGGCTCTGCCATGTTTAAAATTTGGGTATGCTTTTCTTATATTTGGAGCCATCTTTCTCTATTTTATATCGGCAGATAGATTTGTTTGTTTTCGTTCAAAAAATATATGTGAAATACAAGCACAGCATGTGTGGAATATTACTTATCATACAAAACAGACTATACCCTTGTCTGATATCTTGAAAGCCGAGGTTAATTCGTATCATAATAACGATCAGGCAAGAATGTATCAAGTGATTTTAAAAACAAAAACAGGTGATGCTCAACTCTTTAATACGTCATCCAGCAATTACCCTCTGCACGATAACAGAGCGCAAGATATAAATACTTTTTTGTATTCACAGGATGAAATGTTGGATATTAAAGACAGCCGTTGGTGGTTACTCTTTCCAATTCCCTTCTTTTTAATTGGATTTTTATGTTCGGTATATTTGCCATATCGATTTAAAAAAAGAATAAAAGAGTTGGAAAATCAAGATAAGACACATGCTCATTTAAGTATTTAAATGCATAAGAAAACCGCCCCAGTTTTTGAGGCGGTTGTTTTTTGTTAGGGAAGTTATCTGTATTTATCCCAACAGTTGTTATGATAGTTATTACAATCTGTGCCGTTTTTGTTGCAATCCCATCCACAAAGAATAGCATCGGATGAACATTTAACACCATCACGTCCACTGGGCCAACATAAAATGTTGTAATTGGGATGCTTACAGGCATAAACATCAAATGCATCACTGGATCCGGTGTAAGCACTGGCTTTGACCCAGTTCCATTTTTGTCCCATCACATCATCACATTCGGATTTTTGACAATAGCCATAGGAACAATTACTGCCATCCGATTGACAACCCCTTCCACAAATTTGTTGTCCATAGCGGCAGGTATAAGCACCATCTTTTTTAACGCATTGGACTTTCTTTTCAGGAACAACCGGAACGGCCACTTTTTCAGCGGGTGCTGTCGTATCATGCCATTTTTCGGGAGCATCCGGTGCATCCGCAGACGGAACACCACCGGATACACCGCTATGCCCGGCAGATGATTTGGAATTTGTTGTCGTTGCTTTTACAGCGACAGTATCGGTTGCTTGTTCCGTTGGCCAGGCAACACTTTGTGTCCTTTTATAATAAGTATCATCAATGGCCTGCTTGGTATTATAATTACCACAAGCACTCATCAACAAACAGGCCGTACTAATGTAAAGTAATTTGTTCATGTTTTCTCCTTAATATTTTTGACGAATACGGGTTGTTCCGTCAATAGTAACCAAAATCACATTATCCCCTGGTTTCAGGCCCAATTCGTTGGTTTGCACCACAGAAATCACATTATCTGATGATCCTTTTTGAACCAAAAATTCAAAGGCGGTATCTTTGGTGGCTGATTGTTGAGCAGCGCCTCCAACGGCTCCACCGGCTAAAGCCCCGACAGCCGCACCGGCCAAAGCCATTAAATCAGATCCTTTACCCCTACCGGCCGTGCTGCCTGCGATACCACCGGCAATGCCACCGATACCGGCCCCGACCAAAGTCCCCCCTTCGCTTTCTCCGGCAATATCAATTTGGGTCATTGCAATAATTTTACCAACGGAAGTTTGTCCTTGACGACCAATTTGGGCACGGTCATAAGTTGTATTAGTGTCTCCGATGCCACATCCTGTCAGTAATCCGGCAACCAATAGAGCGGATAAGAATTTTTTCATTTGCTTTTTCCTTTCAAAAAAAATAAAATAATACATAACAGATATGACATAAAATCAAAGAAAAATCAAGATGAATAACTGGTGGAAAAAGCAGATGCGAAAATTATATGATTGGACCATGCGGGTGGTGTCGGGACCAAAGGCCGTGATGACATTATGTGTGGTTTCATTTATAGAAAGTTCTTTTTTCCCCTTGCCACCGGATATTCTGTTAATTCCGATGATTTTAAAAAAACGGGCGTGTGCTTTTCGTTTGGCGGGATATTGTTTAATTTGTTCAGTTCTGGGTGGGGCTTTTGGATATGTGATAGGTCATTTTTTGTATGATGTTATTGGTGTGCCTATTTTGAATTTTTATCATTATCGTGAGGCCTTTGAACAATTTTGTCAAAATTATAATACCTATGGTGCGTGGATTGTTTTTGGGGCCGGTGTGACACCTTTTCCGTATAAAATTATTACAATTGCCAGTGGGGTAACCGGATTAAATTTCGGCATTTTTATGTTGGCCAGTGTTTTAGCCCGTGGTTTAAGGTTTTATTTGATTGCTTTTTTGTTATGGAAATGGGGAAAACCCATGAAAGAGTTTATTGAAAAAAATTTGGGATGGTTAAGTTTTCTGTTTTTTATTCTGTTATTGGCGGGTTTTTATGCCATCAAATATTTATAAACAAATGACACGAACAAAGGCACAACAGTTTTGTTTAGAGGTAAAAAAATTGGCCGAAAAATATCGGCTCCCATTTTTTGTTGTAACGGATGGGGCTTCGGCGATTGTGAATACCGACTGTGAAGCGGTGAATCATGCACGACAATTCCATATTCAATGGGAAAAAGCCCATCATATTGATCCCAATCATTCGTGGGAATAAAATACTTATGATTTTTTGGAGGTGAGTGTCTTTTTCTTTCCGGCTTTTTCTACGGGAATTTGACGCACGACTTGTTCTATTTTCGGACGAATTAAGTTAATGGCTAATAATCCGTTATCCAGTTTGGCCGATTCAATTTTCATTCCATCCACCAAAATAAAAGATTTAATAAAAGTTCGGGCTGCAATACCCCGATGCAAAAAACGGCGATTTTCTTGATTATCTTGATGACCTTTGACAATCAATTGATTTCCTTCTTGTAAGACTTCTAAATCTGTTTCACGATAACCGGCCACCGCCAAAGTGATTTGTAATTTTTCTTCGTCCAATATTTCCACATTATAAGGGGGAAAAGAATCGGCCCCTTTAGCGACCCGAAAGAGCATTTCTTCCAGTCCCTCAAAGCCCAACAAAAAAGGATTTTGAAACGGAGAAATCATTTCACCTGCCTTAATTTTTCCATAATCAGTTCTTTATCGTGTGCCAAATTTTTATCACGTGGCAATAAGTTTTCAATTGTTTCAACGGCGTGTTTAATGGTTGTGTTTTCTTTTTCAAAAAATAAAGCAATATCGGGCATTGCCATTGGCGTCATTTGGCGAACTAAATACATGGCTAATTGACGTGGTCGGACAATTGTTCTATCTCGTCTGGTTGAACGTAAATCCCTGATGGTTAAACCATAATAATCGGCAACGGCTTGTTGAATTTCCGGTGCCCTGACTTGACGTGTGGTTGTTTGTAAAATATCTTTGAGATTTTGACGGGCGTTTTCCAGTGTAATCTCACCACCCAACAGTTGGCGATGAGCGACTAATCTTTTGAGGGCCCCTTCCAACTCACGCACATTTGAGGTAATGTTTTTTGCCAAAAAGGATAAAACATCCTCATCAATTGTTGTCCCCATATGGGATAACTTTTCCCGTAAAATCCCCAGACGTAACTCATAACTGGCGGGTTTCATTTTGACAACCAACCCTTGCGATAAACGATTCTTCAGCCCTTCACCAATTCCCTTTAATTCTGTGGGAATACAGTGTGCCGATAAAATGACTTTTTTCCCTTTGGCGGTTAAAGCATTAAAAATTTGTGAAAACTCTTCCTGTGTTTGTGTTTTGCTGGCAATGAATTGAATATCGTCCAATAACAAGACATCCACATGGCGGAAAATTTCCTTAAAGGGTTCTGTATTTTTACATTGCATTCCCTGAATAAAACGTTGAAAGAATTGTTCGGCAGAGAGATACAGAACATTTTTATCGGGTCTTTTTTCCTTGATTCGCCAGGCCATAGCGTGCATTAAGTGTGTTTTTCCCAAGCCCACATCTGCATAAAAATAAAGGGGATTAAAGGAAACAGTTTCTTCATCGGCCAGTTGTTTTGCGGCGGCATAGGCAAATTCATTTGCTTCTCCAACCACAAAAGTATCAAAGGTATGGGATTTATCCAGATATTCCACAAAAGTATCCCCGGAAGAATTGACCTTTTTTGTATCCGTAAGGGACGAATCGGTAATTTGGGCCACCAAGGGTTTTTGTTCAGGAACAGGAGTTTGAGAAATTGTTCTGCTTTTTTTCAATTGAAATTGAACCGGCGTATTGGGATTTTTTTGATGCCATAAAGAACGAATCGCATCGGCATAACGTTGCTCAATCAATTCACAAATACAAGCACTGGGAGCCCAAAGGTTCAGCCCGTTTTCCGCTGTGACCTCGGGGATAACCCGACCCAACCACCGCATGACCGAAGTATCCTTCAGTTGCCTCTCCAGTTGTTGGCACATTTCCAGCCATTCTGATTGAAATGTGTTAATTTCTTGCATTCTGTATCCCCTTTTTGTTGTACCAGAAATTGATGGCTTTGTTTCTGGTGGCATCTTATAAAATTTTATTTCAAATTTCAACCCGTCTTTTAGGTTAAAAAAGAAAAATTTTTCAAAAACACAACATATAGATTTATGTGTTCTAGATTTTGTGTTTTTTTTATTTTTTTAGAGTAAATGATTACTCATAAAGGCGTGACACAAGGCAATCGCCAAAGCATCAGCCGCATCAGCAGGCATTCCTTCCGGAACGGTTTTTAATAAGGTTCTGACCATCATATCAACCTGCTTTTTTTCGGCGTGTCCAACCCCTACAATTGCTTTTTTAATTTGGTTGGGGGTATATTCTCCCACAGGCAGATGAAAGAGGGCCGGCGTCATTAAAACAACCCCTCTGGCTTGACCTAATTTAAGGGTGGAACTGGGGTTTTTATTGACAAAGGTTTCTTCAACGGCGCAGGAATCAGGTTGCCAATCTTGGATGACCTTTTTTAACGAATCGTGGAGTTCGGCCAATCTTTCTGATAACGACAAAGTGACATCGGGATTGATGACCCCCGCCGATAAAAAATCAAAATGATTTCCGATTTGTTCAATCACACCCCATCCGGTATGACGTAACCCCGGATCCAACCCTAAAATGCGCATGGCTCTCTCCCCCGATTGAGATTATGATAATTTGGCTAAAATGTCTTCACTGATATCGGCATTGGTGATGACACGTTGGACATCATCATCTTCATTCAAATCCTCAATAAAGGACATCAATTTTTGTGCTGTCTCTAAATCTGTGACAGGTGTTTCAACCGTCGGACGCCAATCAAAACGAGCCACATTCGGTGTCCCGAATTTCTTTTCCAATACTTCACGGACAGCCCCTAAATCTTCCGGTTTACAGGAAATTTCATGGGCCGTCTCTGTGGTTTGAACGTCTTCGGCACCTGCCTCTAAAGCGGCTTCAAACATCGCATCAGCAGAGGCCACATTGAGGGAAAACTCAATATAACCGATATGTTCAAAATTAAATAAAACGGTATCCCCGAAGGAGCCCCCCTTTTTGGTAAATAAAGCCCGTAAATTAGGGGCAGTTCTGGCCCGATTGTCTGTCAGGGCTTCTACAATAATTGCTACACGTCCCGGGCCGTATCCTTCATAGCGCACTTCTTCATAATTGGTGGTATCTGCTGTTTGGGAACCTTTTTGAATTGCCCGTTCAATATTATCTTTTGGCATATTTTCACTGCGTGCACTTTGAATGGCTAAACGTAAACGAGGATTGCCATCTGGATCAGGGCCGCCGGTTTTAACAGCAACGGTAATTTCACGTGCCAATTTTGAAAAAATACGTGCACGGGCTTTGTCTTGCGCCCCTTTACGGTTCATAATATTTTTAAATTGTGAGTGTCCAGACATCTTTTTCTCCTTCGTTTGAAATAAGTTTGATTATATCATAAATGAACAGAATTTTCAAGTATGTCGCCCAAAATCACGGGTAAAACGGAACGGGCTGTCTGTGTTTGGCCATCTATGTCGACAATGATACCGCAAAAGGTGGCGGTATCTGTGGCGGGTTCCCAACGCATTCTTTTGGTGCCCAAACCGAAATGGGAAAAGGCGGTTTGACGTGTCATACCGATGACGGATGTATAATCGCCACACATTCCCACATCTGTGATATAGGCCGTTCCATTGGGCAGAACGTGCCCATCATTTGTTGGAATATGGGTGTGGGTGCCTGCGACTAAGATGGCTTGCCCATCCAATAAATACCCGAGGGCGACTTTTTCTGCGGTAGTTTCGGCATGAAAATCAACCATTAACAAATCATATTCATCCTGATGATTTTGTATAAAATCTTGAATGGTGGTAAAAGGATCCGACAGGGTCAGTTTGCTGTTCATAAATCCTCGTCCCAATAATTGGGCAATACAAAATCTTTTTCCTTGTATGTTGAGAATATGATATCCTTTTCCAACCGTATTTTCCGGATAATTCATCGGGCGGACCAAAACATTCTCCTCTGTCCATATCTTGACAACATCCGGTTTATCAAAAGTATGATTACCCATGGTAATAACATCTGCCCCTAAACGGCGTAATTCTTCGTAAATTTTTGGGGTAATTCCCAATCCGTGAGCTGCATTTTCCCCATTCATCACAATGATATCAGGGGTGTATTTTTCCTGAATTTTCGGCAGGAAGGTTCGGATGGCTGTGCGCCCCGCTTTTCCGACAATATCACCACAAAAGAGTAATTTCATTCTGTTCCTTGTAAAGTATCCACCAAAACGCCCACCTTTGCGGCGATATTTTGAATACTTTCGGCAATTTGGTTGGAGGTTTGGCTTAAAATTTCGGCATTGGTTTCTTTTTCTAAATGGTGTTTTTCCTCTGCTAATAAAAGACACATCATCGCCAGCAGTTGGCCTTCCTGCATAAAGCCGATAGAGTGTGTCAGACTTTCCGCTTTTTGATTCAGTTCGTCTGCCAATTCCCGCATATGTGATTCTTGTCCGTCATTACAGGAAAATTTGTAATATCTTCCACCGATATTTAAAGAAACAACGGCCATTATCCTTCTCCCTTCTTATAGGCATCCAAGGCCTTATCTAATCTGTCATAAGTATGACGAATCGCTTGTTTGAGTTGGAGGATTTTTTCCTCGGCTTGTGTGCGCCCCTCTTTCACTTTATGAATGGCATTTTCCAATTTTAATACGGATTGTTCCAATTGGGTAATTGCACTTTTAATTTGTTCCATCAAAATTCTCCATTCTTCCGAAGACTGCAGTATAACGAATTTTTTTTGAAAATTCCAGTCTTTTTTATAGTCCTCGTCGTGATTTGAATGCCATCTGTAATGTGCCGTCATCCAGATAGTCTAATTCTCCACCAACCGGTACCCCTCTGGCCAGAGAAGTTAAATGAACAGGATATTCGGTTAATTTGTCCGCAATATAATGAGCCGTTGTTTGGCCATCCACAGTGGCGGGCAGGGCTAAAATCACTTCCTCAACATCTGAATGATTCAAACGTTTTTCTAAACTGGCTAAATTCAAATCGTCCGGACCGATGCCATCAATAGCCGATAAAATTCCCCCTAACACGTGATATAAACCATGAAAACTGTTGGCTCTTTCCAGGGCCCATAAATCGGCAATATCCCGTACCACGCAAATTTGGTGATGATCTCTTTTGATATCTGAACAAATATGGCAAGGAACGGTGGTGTCATAATTCCCGCAAATCGGACATTGATGAATATGTTCCATCACGTCTGTCAATGCTTCAATAAAGGGGGCCATTTTTAATTTTGGATGATCCAATAAGGACAGAACCGCCCGTCTGGCCGATCGTGGTCCCATTGTGGGTAAACGAGCAAATAAACCAATCAGTCGTTCAATTTCCTTTGAGGGCATTGTTTGATTTTATTCCTTAAAAAGGTAATTTAAATCCTGGGGGCAGTCCCAAATTCTTTTGCATTTTTTCCATTTCACTGGCTAAATAGGCCTCTGCTTTATCACGGGCATCCGTAATGGCAACAGTGACTAAATCTTCCAATGTTTCTTTATCGGATAGGGCTTTATCATCAATTTTTGTTTTGACACCGTATCCCCGACCTGTTAAAGTGACTTTAACCAAACCGTTTCCGGCTTGACCTTCAAATTCCAATCCTTCCATTTTGGATTGTAAAATTGTCATTTGAGACTGTACTTGATGGGCTTTTGCCATCAATTCACCAATATTTTTCATAACGTTCCTTTCTGTCTTGTAAGAATTACCATTGAAGACTAGCGAATTTTACATCAAAAATCAATGTCTTTTTATCCGAGTAAGTATTTTTCGGCACTTAAGGCTGCCAAAGCACCGGAAGCGGCGGCAATAATGGCTTGACGTTGGCCTTTTTCCTGAACATCGCCACAGGCAAAAACACCGGGAACGGAAGTTTGCATCGTTCGTTTATCGGATATGATAAATCCGGCTTCATCTCTTTCCACTTGACCGTGAAAAATACTGGCGTTAGGGGTTTGACCAATGGCTTCAAAAACACCATCTACGATGATTTCTGTTTCCTGGCCTTGTGAGGTTTGTAAAACAACGGATTGCAGTCTTTGATGACCTTTAAACGCAATGGCCTGAGTATTCCACAAAATTTCAATTTTGGGATTTTTTTGCACTTGCTGTGCTAAACTGAATTCGGCCCTTAATGTATCACGTCGGTGGACCATAATGACTTTTTTGGCAATATTGGCTAAATACAGGGCTTCATAGGCCGCAGTATTTCCCCCGCCAATCACCATTACGGTTTTATTTTTATAGAAAAATCCGTCACAAACAGCACAAACAGAAATACCTTTCCCCTTAAAACTGGCTTCTCCGGGTAAGTTTAACCATTTTGGGCTGGCCCCTGTGGCCACAATCAAAGAATCGCATTGGTATTCTGTTTGATTATCTGATTGAACAAGAAAAGGTTGTTTTTTGACATTGACTGCGATAGCACTTTGGGAAATCAACTGAACCCCGGCATTGAGGGCTTGGGCCGTCAATTTTTCCACCAATTCAATTCCTGAAATTTTCAAAAATCCGGGGAAATTTTCAATCTGGTGGGTCAAGAGCAATTGGCCCCCCTGACTGGATCCTGTTAAAACAATAGTCTTTAATCCGGCCCTGGCCGCATAAATTCCGGCCATCAATCCGGCAGGTCCCGCTCCCAAAATCAAAACTTGTGTTTTCATATATCCCTCTCTGTTGGGAAATTATTTAAACGCCACCTTTAAGATTTCATAGGATTTTTCACCTTTTGGTGTGGCGACATCAATTAAATCCCCCGCTTTTTTGCCAATTAAGGATTTTGCTAAAGGAGAAATAAAGGAAATCAATCCTTTTTCAAGATTGGCCTCATATTGTCCCACGATTTGATAGGTTTGTTTTTGGTCTGTATCTAAATCTTGTACCTGAACAGTGGCCCCAAACAAGACGGTATCGCCGGATAAAGTTGTCGGGTCAATCACTTGAGCGTGGGAAATAGCCCCTTCCAAATCTTGAATCCGACCTTCAATGAAACTTTGTTTTTCACGGGCAGTTTGATATTCGGCATTTTCGGATAAATCACCATGGGCCCTGGCTTCTTCAATAGCCGCCACAATTTCCGGGCGATCTTGAAATTTCAAATGTTTTAATTCGTCATTGAGTTTCTCAAATCCTACTTTTGTCATAGGAACTTTATCTGTCATGGTTGACCTCCTTTGAAAATCAAAAATAAATACCCCAGTCTATATGTCTGCGGTACATATTTTCTATATAGCACAAAGATTTAGAAAAATCAAGTTTTATTTTACATAAACAACAGTTTTGTTATCCACATCATAAGCAACGGTTCCACCATTCACGTCATGAACAACGAACTGATTGATATTGGGTTGTTCTGTGGGTTGGGGAATGTCCTCCGTTTCGGATTCTTTTATTGTTTCTGCCAAGTCGGGACGTTGGACAACACCCACAAAAAGTCCATCATCTATGATAAACAGAAAAGGTCGATTGGCATTAAAGATAAAAGTGGGTTTGAGGCGTTTCATCCCGGGCATAGGACCGGCACTGGTCGCCATGGCATAAGCGGTGACGGCCGCAGCTTCTGTTCCATTTTCATCCAAATCAATTTTGGCTTTATGAATAATGTTGGTTACCATGGCTCTGGGGGCAATATTTTCCAAATTACCGGCTGTGAAAATATTGGTAATGCCAAAATTTTGCATCGTTTGTGGTAAATTGGAAACAGTATATTCTATCTTAAAACGAGGCAAAAAAAGATCCACGGGTAATTTATAAAATTGCAGGTAAAAAAAGTTTGGGGAAAACTGTTGTATAAATTCATTCCATCCGACATTTTCACGGGGTAAAATAAAAGTAATGGCATGTTGGTTTCCCTCATAGGGCAGGCGCACAGCTTGAAATGTTTCATTTTCAAAATAATCCATGGTGTCATATCTGTGCATCATATTGACTGAAATTTTATCACTCAGTGTTTGGAAGTCAGCCGGTTGTGTGAAATAACTTTCAAATTTTTTCAACCAGTCTGCCTTAAAATAAATTGTATTCACCAAAAACAAGTGAGCATCTGTTAAAGGTTGATCGGGTAAAACATTTTGAATGTTGCCTTTTGTTTTATCTGAAATCCATTTGTTGATGGTTTTTGTGGTTGGGGGAAGGGGGTTGGCAGCGGCCTCTAAATTCTGTGAAACTTTTTGAACAAAATCCGGATTGAAAGCGTTTCCCCATATACTGTTGGCAATGTGTAAATAATCATCGGATTTGTATTTTTTCAGTTCATTATTTAACTGATCAATAGGAAGAGAAACAGTTCTGGACCAATCCACATCTTGTCCCAAAACACTGCCCAGTTGGTCATAGGTTATGCCGCTGGCTCCCTGTGCTAAAATCCCTGTGGCTAAATATAGGGAAACGGGGGAAATGACAATGTTTTGATCTGAATGTTGTTTTATTTCTTCCCTTAACCATTTTTCAGACAGTTTCAAATTGGACTCTTGGGCTGAATAAAAAGCAGAAACAGGACCACCGATAATAAAAAGTAAGATAAATAACAGTTTTTTCATAACATCCCCCATGTTGTGTGTTTGTAGGTTATCTGATTTTTTTTAATAAGTCAAATTAAAAAGAAGTAATTACAAAGTAATTATAAAAAACACAGAAGGAACTATAATGTAATTACTGATATTGTCTTCCTTTTAAAATAATACCTACAAAGTAATTACATGAACAAATCTTCCTGGAATGGCGAAGATACTTTTTTCTTTTTTTTCAATGGGATAACAGATACTTTTCCATCGAAAAATTCCACCGTCATTTGTGGGGATTTGAGGGCTGTTTCCGAAGAAGAAATCAGTTTTCCCTGTGGCGTGCGCACCAAACTGAATCCGCGTTTGAGGGTTTTTTGATAAGAATAAGAATCCAATAATCTGGATAAACTGAAAAATTTTTCCTGGGTATGAATCCAATAGAATTTCATATTTTGTTTAAATCGTTCTGTTTGATCATCTAATCGTTGTGCAAATTGATGAATCAAATCCACCATGTTGGGTAATAATTGTGTAACGCTTTGTAACTTGAACATTTTTTCGGAAATGGTCCGATGAAGGGCGTGAATTAATCTGTCTGTTAATTGAGCCAGAGTTGCCCATAATTCTGATCTGAGGGGCACGGCTTTTTCGGCTGCACCGGTGGGCGTTGGTGCCCTTAAATCAGCCACATAGTCAATTAAAGTTGTATCCGTTTCATGACCCACCGCTGAAATTAAAGGAATTTTCGATTCATAAACCGCTTTAACAACATCCTCGTCGTTAAAACCCCATAAATCTTCCAAAGAACCACCTCCTCTGGCCACAATCAAAAGGTCGGGTTTTGGGTAGAGGGAGGAGGTTTTATTAAATCCACGAATGGCTTGGGCCACTTCTTTAGAACAATTTTCACCCTGTACGGCCACGGGCCAGACAATAACATGTCTGGGAAAACGGTCGGTTAAACGATGAATGATATCTCGAATGACAGCCCCTGTCGGACTGGTAATGACGCCGATTGTTTCCGGTAAATATGGCAGTGCTTTTTTATGATCTGAATTAAAAAAACCCTCTTTTTCCAACTTTTCTTTGCGTTCATTTAACAGTTTAAGAAGCGCACCAATACCTGCCGGTTCGGCATTTTCTACAATCATTTGATAATTGGATCGTCCCGGATATGTGGATAATTTTCCCGAACAGATAACTTCTAAACCTGCTTGAATGGCTTGGATCGTGGCGGCGGATTTTCCCCGCCAACAAATAGCAGATAAAACTGAGTCTTTATCCTTTAGTGAAAAATAAATATGACCGGAGGCCGCTTTTTTGATATCGCTTACTTCCCCACGGACACGAACATGTGAAAAGACCTGTTCCACACAAGATTTCAGGGATAATGAAATTTCACTGACAGATAAAATCGGTGTTTCGTTCATGCTGAAATTATATCAAAACTCCAATAAAACCTCAAGATTTATTATTGACAGAAAGAATGCTTTTTGATACGCTGGATACCATCAAGGAGTCTTTCATGCAATACAATTCGGAATCAGGGCGTAGTTTGTTGGAATTATTAATGGTTCTGATTATTATGGGGATTATTACTGTCGCTTCTGTTTGGGGATACAGTCAATTATCTGCAAAAGCAGAGGCAGGAACAGTGGGACAGGCCGTTTTAAAACATGTGATAGAATATCGCCATAAAGCACTCACCAAAACAGGCAGTCAATCTTTTACGGTATCGGATATTGTCGGTCCCCATGGGGTCAAGTTTGATATCACCAATGATTCTGTCAATCATCTGATTGTGGTGACGGTGCGTTCCGATAATGAAGACTTAGTGGAAGCGTTATTGAATGATAAAATGTTAAAAAAACAAGGGAAGATTATTGAATCCACAACCAATAGAATTCAAGTGAGTTTTAGCCAGTTTAAGCAATAAAAAACACAAGGAGGAAGTATGGAAAATTATCAACGCCCCAGTTGGGATGAATATTTTTTAGAGGTGATGCACGCTTTGGCAAAACGGGCAACCTGTGATCGGGGCCGAACGGCTTGTGTATTGGTAAAGGATCATCAAATTGTGGCATCGGGTTATGTGGGGTCTCCGTCGGGATTACCCCATTGTGATGAGGTGGGCCACTTAATGAAAAAGGTGGTGGATGAAGACGGCACCATTCGAGAACACTGTATGCGGACAATTCACGCCGAACAAAATGCAATTTGTCAAGCGGCCAAACGAGGGGTTTCTATTGAAGGAACGACCCTTTATTGTAAATTGGCCCCCTGTCGCACATGTGCCATGCTGCTGATTGCGTGTGGTATTAAAAGGATTGTGGCCGAATATAAATATCATGCCGGTTCCGAGGCCGAAGAAATGTTGCGCCAAGCAGGTATTACAATAGATTATGTGCATAATGAAACATTAGATTATAAAAAGTAATGTTTTATATCATCAGATAAGTTGAATCGGGGGGGTGACTTTTACGAAAAGAACCCTATCTGAATATATAGATATGTTAAAAGGAGTTTAAGATGGAACAAAAAACGGAAACAATTGCCTTTCAGGCACAGGTGGCTAAAGTATTGGATATTGTTATTCATTCGCTGTATTCCAATAAAGAAATTTTTTTACGTGAATTAATTTCTAATGGGGCTGATGCTTGTGAAAAATTACGCTATGCCTGTTTGACACACCCCGAACTTGCCCATAAGAATCGAGGTTTTCGTTTAACAATTATTCCTGATAATAAGGAAAAAACACTTACCATTACGGATAATGGGATCGGGATGAATCGGGATGATTTAATCAATCATTTGGGAACAATTGCTCGTTCCGGTTCGGCCGAATTTATTCAATCTTTATCTGGTGATAAACAAAAAGACATGGCTTTAATCGGGCAATTCGGCGTTGGATTTTATGCCAGTTTTATGGTGGCAGATAAAGTTCAAGTGCGGACGAAAAAAGCCGGTGAAAAATCGGGTTGGCTTTGGGAAAGTAAGGGGGCCGGTGAATTTACTGTTTCTCCGGATGACAAAGCAGAGTTTGGAACAGCGATCACCCTGTTTTTAAAAAAAGAAGATATGGAATTTTTGGATTCTTATCGTTTGCGCCATCTGATTAAACAATACAGTGATTTTATTGCTTTCCCTATTTATTTGAAAGAGGAAAAAAACGAAACACAAATTAATGCGGGATCTGCCCTTTGGATGCGGTCAAAGTCTGACATTACCAAGGAACAATATAAAGATTTTTATCAAACTGTGTCGGGGGCTTTTGATACACCGTGGGAAACGTTACATACCCATGTAGAAGGGGTCATTGATTATACCGCCCTGTTATTTATTCCCACGAAACCGCCGGCGACTTTATTTCAACCCGATCAACCGGGACATTTGAATTTATATGTGAATCAAGTCTATATTTCCAATGATATGCCTGATTTAATGCCTGCTTGGTTGCGCTTTTTATCCGGTGTTATTGATACCAAGGATTTACCTTTGAACGTCAGTCGGGAAATGTTGCAACAAACCCCTGTCTTAACAAAGATTAAACAAGGACTGACAAAAAAGGTGTTATCGGCTTTGAAAAAGCGTTCCGAAAATAAAGCGGAATACCAAACTTTTTGGTCCAGTTTTGGGGCTGTGTTGAAAGAAGGGTTATATGAACCATCGGAATTACGTGAAGAAATCGGGGGTTTGTGCCGCTTTTATACAACGGCCAATGATGAATTAAATTCCTTGGATGATTATATTCAACGGATGAAACCCGAACAGGAAAAAATTTACTATATGACAGGATCGGATTTGCAAATTTTACGGCATCATCCGCAGTTGGAAAATTTGACTTCTCGGGGGGTGGAAGTTTTACTTTTAACAGATCCCGTTGATGAGTTTTGGACGAACACTTTTGGTGAATATCAGAAAAAAACGTTTTGCTCTGTGCAACATGCGGGGACGGAATTGGAAAAATTAAATCCCGAGCAACCCCAAGGCACGGAATTACCCAAAGAAAAATTGGAAACACTGATTCAAAAAATTCAAGAAACTTTGAAAAATCAGGTGCAAAAAGTGGAAAAGGGGTCGCATTTGGTAAAATCACCTATGGCATTAACGACAGGAGTGGGTGAGATGAGTTTGAATATGGAACGACTCATGCGGTTACATGGACAACAAACCGCCTTTAACAGCACACGTGTTTTACAAATTAATCCTCGTCATCCGTTAATTCATAAACTGGCTGAGATGGAAAACCCAACGGATTGTATTTTGTTGCTTTATGACCAAACATTGGTGGCTGAAGGCGAACCTTTGCCGGATGCGGCGGCGTTTAGTGAACGTTTGATTCAGTTAATGATGAAATAAAAAAAGCCCCGATACTTTGTCGGGGTATTTTTATAAAAAACACTTGAAAAAGAGAACAGATTTTTCTAAACTTTTCTCAAGGAGAATCTTATGAGAAATTCAGAATATGGTCGTTCGATGGTTGAGATATTGGGGGTGCTTGCTGTCATGGGTGTTTTATCCGTGGGGGGAATCGCAGGATATACAACCGCTATGTTGAAATATAAAGTCAATGAAATTTTATCCGGGGTTCGTGAACGGGCTTTGGCTATTTCGGCCTATCAAGGTTTTGGTCGTGGGGAAGCCACAGATTTATTGGGATATAAAAACCAATTACTCAAAGGACATACGGTCAGTTTATACCCCAAAATTGAAGGGACGGATTTTGCGATTGCCGTTGGTAATGTCAGTAAAAAAGAGTGTGATCAGATTGCTTCTCTGGGATTAGAATCGGCTGTTTTGGTGCGCCCGAATTTGTGTGATATGGGGGATGATAATACATTGATTTTTGCCTTTAAAAATGACTTGGCCGGTCGGGCGGATCGTTGGGGAAATAATAATGAATACTCCGAACAAAAAGATTCCTTTACAAATGATCCATGTTCTAATGAAGGGGGCTTACAGTGTCAGGAAAATGAAGTCCAAAAATGTAAAAAGGATACTTCCGGAACTCTTTATTGGGTAACGAAAGAAAGGTGTTTATATGGATGTTCCAATGGTGTTTGTGTCAATAGAGTATGCACGCCTTCTCATCAAAAATGTTTAAATAGTTCTGTTTTATTGACCTGTAAAAATGATGGTCAATGGGGATACCCCGGTGTTTCGTGTGCTTTTGGATGTTCGGCCGATAAATGTAATGAGGATTGTTCTCAAGAAGGGGAAATTGTCTGCTTTACAAATACCGATAATACTTATAAGGTTCTCTTTCAATGTCGTAACAATGAGGGTGTGTTAAAGTATCAGTCATTGAATTTTCAATGTGAAATAACCCCAGGTTCTTCCCAAGATGCTTGTCAATCCTGTCGTCAAAGATATGCCGATGGGGGTGTATCGGATTAACAAATCCTATTGATGGTTTTATTTATTTTACGAAAATTAAAAAAGGCCTGTTAAAAGGCCTTTTTTATATAGCGCATGTAAAACGACCGGTGTGAGCCGGTGGCGTTTCATGAACGTGTTTTATTGAGCTGGCGCATATAACACCATGCTTTTGCATTTCTGGTTCGTGTCAATAACTTTTGTCTATTTTCTGGGGTCGGGACATAATGCTCGCTATGTAAATCGGATAACATTAAGATTCCATCCCCCATTTTAGTGACTGTTTCCGGCCATAATTGAGGATCATCCGTATTGGGATGTTGTTCAATCTCGGCAAACAATCCATCTCCTATTTGCACAATGCGTTTTTGAATTTTTTTGTTTTCTGACATGTTTTATCTCCTTAAACGTCCAGATTTGCCACATTCAAGGCATTTTCTTGGATGAAGTCCCGACGGGGTTCTACCACATCTCCCATAAGGGTTGAAAAGACTTGTTCGGCTTCGTCTTGGTGGGTAATTTTAACCTGTAATAAGCGACGATTATTGGGATCCAAAGTTGTTTCCCATAATTGTTCGGGGTTCATTTCACCCAACCCTTTATAGCGGTTGATAGCAACACCCTTTTTTCCAATTTTGAAAACAGCTTCTGCTAACGAAACAGGTCCTTGAATAATAAATTCTTCCTCTTTAACTTTTAAAGTAGAAGGTTGGGCATAAAATTCCTGTAATTCCTTGGCCATTTTATCCAATTGTTTGGCTTCGGTACAATTCATTACATTTTCATCTACAACATATTTTTCGGTAACCCCCCGCAAAACACGAGAAAAGACGAATTCATTTTTCTCTGTAAATTCACATTTCCAACCACGTTCATATTCGGGTTCCATGGCATCCAGTCGGCTGGCAAAAGTATCATCATAAACTTTATCACCTCCGAACATACCCATAATGGCCATTTGCGCAATAATGCGATAAGGCACATGTCTGGACATCGCCAAAATCAGATTACGTGCGATACGGGCTTGTTCTACCCGTTGCACCAAGTCTGCTCCGGCAATTTGGCTGCCATCAGCCAGTTGTAAAACAGCCCCCTCTGTTCCGGAAGAAATCAGGTATTCTTCCATCGCCGCATCATCTTTTAAGTAGGTTTCAGAGTTGCCACGTTTTGCCCGATAGAGTGGTGGTTGAGCAATATACACATAGCCCCGTTCAATCAATTCGGGCATTTGACGGAAAAAGAAAGTCATTAAAAGCGTGCGAATATGTGCGCCATCCACATCCGCATCGGTCATAAAAATAATTTTGTGATAACGACATTTGTCGGCATTAAAGTCATCCCGACCAATTCCTGTGCCAAGTGCGGTCACAATGGTGCCAATTTCGGCAGAGGATAGCATCCGATCAAACCGAGCCCGTTCCACATTTAAAATCTTACCACGTAAAGGTAAGATGGCTTGATGGGCACGATCACGCCCTTGTTTAGCAGAGCCACCGGCGGAATCCCCCTCAACGATAAAGACTTCGGAATCGGCGGGATCCTTACTTTGACAATCGGCCAATTTACCGGGGAGTGAAGCCATATCCAAGGCCCCTTTACGACGGGTAAGTTCTCTGGCTTTTCGGGCGGCTTCACGGGCCGCAGCAGCTTCCACTACTTTTCCGATAACCATGTGTGCTTCCGATGGATGTTCTTCAAACCATTGTTCCAATTTATCGCCCACAATACCTTCTACGACGGGCCGCACCTCACTGGATACTAACTTGTCTTTTGTCTGTGAGGAAAATTTCGGATCGGGAACTTTGACGGATAAAACGACAGTCAAACCTTCCCGCATATCTTCGCCCGCCAAATCCACTTTTTCTTTTTTTGCAATGCCACTGGATACAGCATAGTTATTGACTGTTCGGGTTAAAGCCCCCCGAAGCCCTGCCAAGTGAGTTCCCCCATCTCTTTGCGGAATGTTATTGGTAAAGCACAGACAAGTTTCGTGATAAGAATCCGTCCATTCCATGGCGACCTCTACGGTAATACCATCTTTTTCCCCTTTTAAGAAAAACGGTTCTCCGTGCAGGGAATTTTTAGAGGTATCCAAATATTTTACAAATTCTTTAATACCCCCTTCATATTCCATATCAATTGTTTTGACTTCACTTTCCCGTTCATCAATGAGTCGTAAATGAACCCCGGAATTCAAAAAAGCCAATTCACGAATACGGTGTTCCAATGTATCAAAGTTAAAGACAGTTTGTGTAAAAATTTCGGCAGAGGGATGAAAGGTGACCTTTGTGCCATGCTTACCAACGGCATCACCCACTTCAATCAAATGTTTAACGGTATCACCGTTTTCAAATCGGGCATAGTATTCTTTGTCATTACGCCAGACGGTTAAATCCAACCAATCGGAAAGGGCATTGACGCAGGCAACACCCACCCCATGTAATCCCCCGGAAACTTTATAGGAGTTATTATCAAATTTACCCCCCGCATGCAACTGTGTCATAATGACTTCGGCGGCGGAAACACCTTCTTCTTTATGGGTATCCACAGGCATACCACGTCCGTCATCAATAATGGTGGCACTGCCATCACTGTTCAAAATCACATCCACACGAGAACAATATCCGGCCAAAGCTTCATCAATAGAGTTATCCAAAACTTCATAAACCATATGATGTAATCCTGTTCCATCATCTGTATCGCCAATATACATACCGGGGCGTTTGCGAACGGCCTCTAATCCATGTAAAACCTTAATGGAATCGGCATTGTATTTATTTTCTGCTTCTTGTATATTGGTGTTTTCTGTCATTTCGTATCCTTTCTGTAAAATCCCCTAGGCAACCTTTAAAACCTGATGATTTTGTTGTACATCAAATTGGTCAAAAAGTCCAGTAAAATCTGAAAAAATTTCACGGTCTGTTGTGGTCATCCAAACCTGTGCTGGGCGATCTGATAAAATCTCAAAAAGTGTTTGTCGGCGATGGCGATCCAAATGGGCGGAAACCTCGTCCAACAATAGAATCGGGCATTTGTCTTGTTCGGCAATTTGGGCACGCATTTCGGCTAAAATAATGGAAAGA
>JAZUJZ010000014.1:0-1592 GCA_045643025.1 Alphaproteobacteria bacterium | reverse complement strand
TGGCCACACAAATGTTGGAAAGTATGATAGAGGCCCCTGTTCCTACCCGGGCCGAAGTTTCCGATATTGCCACGGCTGTATATGCCGGGGCTGATGCAGTCATGTTGTCGGCCGAAACAGCCGCTGGGGCTTATCCCGTGCAAGCGGTTCAAATGATGCATAATGTTATTTTACACACTCAGGCAGATTTTGATTACCCAACTCATTTAGCCGCCTTAAGATTACCTTTGGATGGCAGTATTCCCTGTGCTATTACTTCATCTATGCGTAGAATGATTAGTTCTTTACGTCATCCTGCCTGTATTGTGACTTACTCTGTATCGGGACAAACAACTTTACGTGTTGCCAGAGAACGAGCACTTGTTCCCATACTGGGTATGACAACGGATGATAAGGTTGCCAATCGTTTAGGAATCATTTGGGGTGTGATCCCCTATTTGGCCCCTAAAATGATTCAACGTTTTGATGATATCGCCCCAAATGCCTTACATATTATCAAGGAAAATCATTTAGCCAAAAAAGGAGAACAAATCATCGTTACTGCCGGATATCCATTCGGCGATAAAGGTTCAACCAATATACTCTATATTGTGGAAAATAAATAAAATTTAATAAGGACAAGTAAAATGGAATGGAAACAAGCGACTGACTATCAAATTCTACACACTCGGGACAACAAGTTGATGTTTGTTATCCCTGCAAGTAAAGAGAATAAAAAACCACAAACACCTCATTTAATATATGATGGTAAAGACCATGCTCTGTTATACAAAGATGAAAAACAAGGTGTTGTTTTGGATTATATTGCCAAACAATGTTCAAAAGAATTATTGAATGCAACGGATGTTTTCATCTGTGAATATGATATTGCCAACAAAAAAGTTCAAAACACTTATGTTGCAAATGTCAATAAAGTCAAACGTCTTAATGTCAAACTATTTAAGGATAAAAAACAAAATGACCGATAAGAAAAACGACCAAAATACTTTTGCAAAATATGCGAACTTTTTAAGATTACAATTACGCAATAAAGAATCCATTTACGGATATCAAGACATTGAATTCATATTTAAGAATAAAGAATTATTCAAAGGAATGTTTCCAAAAAATGAAATTCCAAAGGATAAAAAAACATCAGATTATTCAGAATATTTGGAAGAACAAATGATGATAAAATCATCGGAATTATTTGATTCCACCGACTTACAAATCATGCTGCAACAACCAGAAAAATTTGATAAAATATTGAATTCAGACAAAAAAGAAACCCAATCACGTTTAAAAGAATCTTTATCAAAATTACAAGAAAAACAAAAATCACCCATTGAACATGGGGTAAAAATTGGTGGATATGCAACCGCTATTTTGGGGTCAGCCACCCCGGCCCTATTGTCTGTTCTATCTACGGCTGAAACGTCCATTGTCTGTACGGGAACAATACTTACTGTTTTTGCTGCAACGGCTTTTGGTACATGGTTAAAAAACAGACAGGAACAAAAAAATCTGGCAAAAGAAATTAAAGAGTCGTCCAATATAGAAGTTGATGCGAGCAAGCCCCCGGTCTTATGTGGTATAAAAAATCAAGATGTGAA
>JAZUJZ010000013.1:0-12459 GCA_045643025.1 Alphaproteobacteria bacterium | reverse complement strand
TGATGTTTTGGAAAAACAAGCGAACTTTGATAAAACACCCCGTCGGGTGAAAGGAGAATGAGTATGTATACGATTCATGGAAAAACAGCCGACTGGGAATTGGTCATTGGATTGGAGGTCCACTGTGAAATTCTATCCAATGCGAAGGTCTTTTCCGGGGCCAGTGCGGTGTTCGGTGGCGAACAAAATACGCATGTGTCTTTTATTGATGCGGGTTTTCCGGGCATGCTGCCAAAGGTCAATGAAAAATGTATTGAACAATGTGTGAAAACGGGTATGGGATTGAACGCTAAAATCAATAATTATTCCCGTTTTGATCGGAAAAACTATTTTTATGCGGACTTACCCCAAGGGTATCAGATTACACAACTGTATCATCCGATAGTGGGCGAAGGATATATTGAAGTCACGACTTCCGAAGGGACCAAAAAAATCGGTGTGGAACGGTTGCATTTGTCACAGGATGCGGGTAAATCCATCCATGATATGAGTCCTACAAAAACCTTGATTGACCTGAATCGTGCCGGGGTGGGCTTAATGGAAATTGTATCCAAGCCGGATATGACCAGTCCCGAAGAAGCAGGCGAATACTTACGGAATTTGCGGGCGATAGTGCGGGCATTGGGAACTTGTGACGGGAACATGGATGAAGGTTCCATGCGTTGCGATGTGAACGTGTCGGTGCGTCCTGTGGGTGAAAAAACTTTGCGCACACGGGCGGAAGTCAAAAACGTGAACTCTGTGCGTTTTGTGATGCACGCCATTGAAGTGGAAGCCAATCGTCAGGTAGAAATCTATGAAAATGGCGGGCAGGTCAGACAGGAAACACGTCTGTATGATTCGGATAATGGGGAAACTCGTCCGATGCGTGGTAAGGAAAATGCCAATGACTATCGCTATTTCCCAGACCCTGATTTATTACCGGTGGTGTTATCCGATGAATATATTGACAATATTCGCAAAAATTTACCGGAACTCCCTAAGGTCAAGCAAGCACGCTATGTGAAAGAATTGGGTTTGACCGAATATGATGCCTCTGTTTTAACAGCGGACAGGGAAACGGCCGAATACTTTGAAACGGCGGCCAAAGGTCATGAGGCGAAAAAGGTCGCCAACTGGGTTATGGGTGATTTGTTCGCCTACTTAAATAAAGAATGTTTAACGATTGCCAAAAGCCCCGTCAGTGCCGAAAATTTGGGGGCCTTGGTGGGCTTGATTGAAGACAATACGATCTCGGGTAAAATTGCCAAGGATGTTTTTCAAATCATGATTGAAACAGGTAAAACCCCGATGAATATTGTGGAAGAAAAGGGCTTGAAACAAACGACCGATACCGGTGCGATTGAAAAAATTGTGGATGAAGTCATTGCGGCAAATCCTGCGCAAGTGGCCGAAATCAAAGCTGGGAAAGATAAATTGAAAGGTTGGTTGGTGGGGCAAATTATGAAGGCCAGTGGTGGTAAAGCCAACCCTGCGATGGCCAATCAAATCTTGAATAAGAAATTAGGATAATAGAAAAGCCCCGTTTTGACGGGGCTTTTTTTAAGCATAGGTTTTTTGTTGCTTCACAACCGATGGGGTTGTTTTGTGTCGGGCGATGGGATATCGTTCAAATTGTTTTGGGTTGAGTTTTTTGACCAATTTATAAATATCCTCAGGCCATTCTAACACTTTTGCCTTTAATGGTGGCAGACGAAATTGATCAATATGGGCATTAAAATCTTTGGCCGCATCTGAGGCACAATCAAATCCTTGATTCACAGACACAGCAATAAAAGGACGGTGGTGTAAATCATATTGCCATAAAATACCATGCCATTTTCCATCTGAGGACATTTTTTGAATATCCATGACAAAAGCATCGTTGATTTGTTTTTCCAATGCCTGAACTTCTGGAATGGATTTATGCCATTGGGTTGCTAATTGTGCATATAAAGTCATCATTATTTACCTAATAAAGAGTGCGCCCATGTTGTTGGTGTTGAAACGCTTTTGCCCGATCCAACTGTGTGTTTGGGGCAATTTTTATTTTCTTTAACCAAGGTAAATCAATCGTTTTCAGCCCCGTTTCTTTTTCCTGTCTTGAGGTTAAAACCAACAGATGAATGGATTCATTCAAAAAAGCAGCAGCACCCGCAGGAGAAGTAAATTTATCCTCTAAAATTAAAACGGGGTGCACACATTTTGCGCAAGTATCCCGGCGACATGAAGTACAATCTTCTTTTTTCCAAATAGCCCCTTGCCATTTTTGGTCTTGTGTGTTTTTAAACACATCCAAAAAATAGGTTTGATTCAATTGTTGAATCGCTTGTTCATGAATGGTTTTAACGGATAATTTTTTTTCTTGTGCCAATGTAATATGTGATGTCATTGAAAACTCCTGTTTGAGTTTATAAACTATCAAAAAATGAATGATTTGTCAAGTTTTATTAGTTGTGGGAACTAATTTATTTAACAAAAAATGATTTTTTTCTTTTCTTTTGATGAATTTTAAGGTACTATAAAAGAAAAGGGGGATGATATGAAAGAACCAATCTTAAAGGCAGTGGCCATGCCGCCCCGTATTTTCTGGGCGCCTTTTGCATTGGCGATTGTCAATCTGACGGTTCAGTTTGCTTTGATGTTGCTGTGGGTTGCTGTGGCACAAGGGAGTCCTATGTGGTTTATGTTTACGATTGTATTATCGCATATTTATTTGATTGTGCACAGCACGTATGATCCGCATCTGTATCGGATGCTGGGGTCTTGGGGCAGGTCTCATCCCCATATTACTAAAAACATTTATTCTGCACGGGGGGCAAAATTTGCCCCGTGAAAGCGTATAAACAATGTTGAATATAGATGCCAATATCATTGATTACCTTTATCATACAGCCGGTTCTTCCACCATGTTATTGGCAATTGTCGGTGTTTTATCTGCCATCTTTTTGGTTTTCGTTTTTGTAACTAAAATCGGTGAATTTGTTTTACCCAAACCCGTTGAAACACGTTTAGCCAATTTTTTACCCTTTGAATATTTAGATGAAGATGGCGCCACCATTCATTTACATAATCAAGGATTGGCCCGTGTTTATGAGGTCAAAGGGGCCGATATGACGTTATTACTTCCGGAAGATCGTGCCAGTTTGTTGGAATCACGAAAACGGTGGATTGATGCGATGGCTGAATTGGAAGTGGTGGCTCGTATCGTGACGGTGCGTGAGCGTGTGGCTTTACATGAGCCGGAGGCCTATGCGGATAATAAATTATTAAAGACTGTGGCGGCAAAATGGATGGAGGATTTACATCGTATTTTCCAAAATCGTCATTACATTGTTTTGTCCGTCAATGACCGCAAAGAAGCGATGAAGGATTTGGATCAGGCCGGTGGGGCTTTAACCTCTATTTTGGATTTGTATGAGCCCAAGTTGTTAAGTGAAAAAAATAATTTGAATAATGAGGATAAAAGTCCTTTTTGGTTGTTTGCTAAATTGGCCAGCCCTTTGACGCGTCCGCAACCTATGGTGCATCGTGAGGCCAAAGATACACTGAACGATTTATTAACGGCGGATTATGTGCATTTTACCAAAGACGAAGGAATTATTCGCTTTTTTGCCGGTGATCATGAAAAGTTGGCTATTTGTATGGGCATCCGTCGTCCGGGGGATTTTATGGATGAACAAATGGTGGCCGATTTCCTCAGTTTAGATATTGAAATGACATTGTTGCATAACATTAAAGGTGTGCCCAAGGTAACCGCTAATACTTTGTTAATGCAACAACAACGGATGGCCTATCTCACAACCTTTTCACAGAGTGTGATGGCACAATATGAAGCCGCCAAAGAAGCCATGGATGCCAATGATGCCGATTCACAAAGTTTAAATGAATATGCAATGAGCATTATTGTGTATGGTGAGTCCAAAGAAGAATTAAAATTCGGTCAAGAAGAAGTAGAACGTATTTGTCGGTTATATAATGTAACACCGATTCGGGATGGATGGGCAGCACAGGCAGTGTTTTTCAGCCAATTCCCCACCTTTGATATGTATCCCAGAACTTATTTGTATCTTTCCAGGGTTGTGGCCTGTGCCGGTTTAATAGATAAAGCCCCGACCGGACGGATGAAATCAGATTGGGGACCAGTCCCTATCAGTTGGTTCCGGACTATTACGGGAACACCTTACGCCTTTCAATTCCATGTCAGTGAAGAACAATATGCGGTGGCGCATACCGCTTTAATCGGTCCGACGGGACAAGGTAAAACAACCTTCTTCAGTTTTATGGCCGGACAAGCCATGCGTATTCCGGATTTACACACATATTTCTTTGATCGGAACAATGGTGCCAAAGTTTTTGCGATTATGAATGGGGCACCCTATGTCAAATTTGATGGCGGGGAAGATTCTGTGTCCTTAAATCCGTTTGCGATGCCGGATACTTCGGAAAACAGGGCGTTTTTACGGACATGGGTGCGGGATATTACAGGGGGAACAGATGCTGTTTCTGAAGCCGAAATTGCCCGTGCTGTCACAACGGCTTTTGAATATTTACCCCAAAGTGATCGGTTGTTGAAAAATCTGTATAAATCCTGTTTTGCACCAAACAGTTATATGCGTCGGGAATTGAATCGTTGGATTGATACAGATCAATATGGACGTATTTTTAATTCACCGACCGATAATTTGGATTTGGACAGTCGTTATATGTGTTTTGATTTTACAACAATTTTCCAAGATGCTACTTTAGCCCCGGCCGTGATTAGTTATGTGATGCATCGTATTCAAAGTTTGGCAACGGCTTCCGGTACGCCGACCATGATTATGATTGATGAAACGGCCCCGATGTTAGAGCATCCTATGTTTAAAGAAAGTTTTATTGTGGGACTCAGAGAAGGACGTAAAAAACGTCAGGCCTACCTGTGTGCTTTCCAGCAACCCAAGTTTTTGGATGAAAATGGTTTGGGAGATGTGATTCGTGGACAATGTCAGACGGTGGTCTTTTTCCGAAATCCTCAGGCCAATGCTTCCGATTATGCAACATGGAATTTAACACCACGTGAGATGAATTTTATTTTGGGAAAAGAATGGGCAGATCGGAAATATGCCATTTTGGTTTCTCGTCCGGCGATTCATGAGTCGGTGATTTTGGATGTGGATTTGTCCGGATTGGGCCCGTATTTGAAAGTTTATTCTTCGGGAAATAAAAATGTGTTATTGGCCGAAAAATTACAAAAAGAAATTTCCGACACCGACCAACTCGTTCAAGAATATTTGAAGCGTGCATAAGAAATTTAAAATGAAAAAAAGTTTATTATTATTTATATTTTTAAATGTGAGTGTAATCGAGGCTCAAGCATTATTAATAAGCAGAGTTTGGGAAAAATCAGATAAATGTCCAATTGAAACGCCTTTTTATGAAAGATATTATAAACAATGTGTTGGGTGTGATTACACCGATTCTATGTCGTTTCAAAAAAATTTAGAAGATTTTGAAAAGTGTAAAAACAGAGTGATAGAACAAACATATAAAAGTGAAAATCACAATGAATATGTCAGTTTTTTAATAGAATGTCCCGAAGAATATCCATTGAGGGATTATTGGGGTGGATGTCATTCCTGTGCAGAAACAGAGGCCGTTATGGTTAAATCAGATGAAAATTGCCATGTGTGTTCTAATAGAAAAATACAGCCATTAAGTGATTATATGAACCGTTGCGTTTTAAAGGGTTGTCCCAGTGTTGCCCCCTTATTTAATGGTCAGGATTGTTTACCTTGTTATACATATCAATTTGAATTTTCTGAATCCGATTGTCAAAAATGTAATGGAACAGAATTTGAAAGAGATTACATTGATGGAAAAACTAAAGTGGGAAAGTTTACAGGATCAGAAAAAGGATGCTATTTAAGGGAAATTGGACAATTTTATCAGATTCGTTTGAATGGACCAGATACGGGTATATGGATTAGTGTTGAGCCTAATCCCAGACAAAATTCTTATTCCTGTAATGAAGAACGACCAATTATGACCTTACCCAGTGTTTGTAAAAGATGTCCAAATCGTTCTTATAATATAGAAACGGGTGAATGTGTTTTTGATAGAAAATTAACAGATGATGTGCCTATTTTTTATGACTGATTGTAATAAAAAAAAATCGTTAAAAGGTAAATAAATATGGCAAAAATAGAAACGAAAGCGACTATAAATGGCCAAATAACCGTGATAAAACCAGAAAATATGCACACAAAACCATAACTTTACACGGTTTTATCTTCGTCCAATAAAATCACGCCGCCTTGGGCAAAGGGAATCATTAAACGGCGAACAATCCGTCCGTCCGGCAGATACAAAAATAATTCCTCGGTTTCACTGAGTCTGGCAAAATGTTCTGTTTGCTGTTTTTTATGTTGGGCAAAATTGGCCACCCGAGTGAGCAGTCCTTTTTCCTGTAAAGTATCCCAAAAACTTTCATAATTTTGGGGGGATTGTAGCCACTTTGTATCTAAATTCCACAGGTGAGCAAAGGCCTCACTGCACGCCATTAATTGACCTTTAGCATTAAACAAACAAATAGCACAAGGTAATTTTTGGCACAATCTTTGGTGGGCGGCCGCCACTTCACGAAACATAGATTGAACTTCTTCTTCTGTGCGTGTTTCTTGACCAAAAGTAAGTGTATAGTTTTGTTGGGCGTTTTGAAAGGGGACACTCGCCCAGTGCAATTGTGATAAATCTCGGTCATTTTGGTTGGCAGAGTTGTTGGCAAAGATGATATTTTCTTGTCCTTGATGGATAAAAATGGGAAGGGGAAGTGCTTCCAGGGCCGATTGTAATAACTCTCTTTGCTGGGTTAATAATTGTGTTTTGGTATTCAGATTATCTAATTGTTCTTGGGTGGTAGATAAATCATAAAACCAAACAATACGGGTGTCTTTTTCAAAGACTCGACCACGCACGTGAAACATTTGTTTTCCCCGTTTCATCAGAGCATCAAAGGGTTGTTTTTTTTCACATAATGCCAAATAATAATCCAAAAATCTTTTTTGTTCTGTTTTGTCAATAAGCAGCAAGAATTGTTCAAAGGAGTGGGGTTTGTGGGCAATATTCCACATTAAACAAAGTGTTTTATTTAAGTTGATGATTCCTTGTTTTTCATAAAACAATCCCACCGGTAAGTTATGCAGTAATTGTAATTGGATATGATGTTCCAATTGTAATTGATGTGTTTTCAGGAAAGCCAATAATCCTGTGACCAAAGCCCCGATAAATAAAGAGGTAATGACAATGACAAAAACGGAATCAAAATAAAACATTATTTCCTTTCAGGTAAGCGCAAAATCAACGCTTGAGCCATGTGTTCTTTCAAAATTTCCGGACTAAATGCCATATCGGCAATGGTGCGTGCTAATCGTATCATACGATGAAATCCCCGTCCTGATAATTGTGTTTTTTCGGCCATAGAAATTAAAAAGTTCCGTGCCTCGGCTGTCAGATGGGCAGATGTTTCCAATGCGGTCCCCTCTAAATAGGCATTGAGTGTTTTTTGTCCCCGTTGTTGTTGAAATTCACGGGCTTTTTGAACACGGGCTAATACTGTGGCCGATTTTTCACCGGATTGTAATTGTCCTAATACCCACGGGGATAAGAGGGGAACTTCAATTTGAATATCAATACGATCTAATAAAGGACCGGATATTTTATTTTGATATTCTTCGGCACAGCGAGGGGCTCGTGAACATTCGTGTCCCGGGACACCCAAATACCCGCATCGGCAAGGATTCATGGCTGCAACCAATTGAAATTGGGCCGGATAAGTAATATGTGAGTTGGCCCTTGCCACAGAAACCAAACCTGTTTCTAAGGGTTGTCGTAGAGATTCCAATGTAGCACGAGAAAATTCGGGCAGTTCATCCAAAAATAAAACACCCTTATGTGCCAAGGAAATTTCCCCCGGTTTTGCCCTTAACCCGCCTCCGACCATTGCAGGCGTACTGGCCGAATGGTGAGGGGAACGATAGGGGCGTGTTGCCACCAATTGCCCATCTTTTAATAATCCCGCCAAGGAATGAATTTGGCTGACCTCTAATATTTCGGGGACAGACAGAGGGGGTAAAATGGTTGGTAAGCGACTGGCTAACATGGATTTTCCAGACCCGGGAGGCCCGACCATTAATAAATTATGTCCACCAACGGCGGCGATTTCTAATGCTTGTTTGGCACTTTCATGCCCTTTAATATCCGATAAATCAAAATAAAAAGTTGGGGTTTGAAGGGGGTGTTCCATTGGGGGAAGAATTTCTGTTTCCCCCTTATAATATTGAATGAGTTGCAATAAATCTGTGGCCGGAATGATATGTTTATTTGCAGACCAGACGGCCTCTGTTCCCTGCATGACCGGGCAAATTAATCCCATTTCTAAAGTGTTGGCTTTTACGGCGGCCGGTAAAATGCCGGAAACAGGTCGGATGGTGCTGTCTAAACCCAACTCTCCCAGGATTAAAGTATCTAAGAGTTTATCGGCGGGGATGACCTCCATGGCCCCCAATAAAGCCATCGCAATGGGTAAATCATAATGCGTTCCTTCCTTTAAGACATCAGCGGGGGCTAAATTAACCGTAATGTGTTGACCCGGTAAAGACAGTCCGATGGAATGTAAAGCCGAACGAACACGTTCACGACTTTCTGCAATCGCTTTATCTGCCAAACCGACAATTGTAAAACTGGGGAGTCCTTTGGTGATTTGTACTTCAATGGTTATTTTTAACGCATCAATACCCGAAAATGCAACAGAGTATGTGGTGGCTAACATCCGACAAATCGTCCTTTCTTTAGGAAAAAAGTATAGCAAAAATATCCCCGTAAATCAAGGGGTAAAAATCATCGTATAGGGGGCAACAAGAATCTGATTCAATTAAGATGGTTATCCAATTTATGAAAATTCTCGGGGGTTGATTTGCATTTTATCTAAAAATATGCTATTTTTCCAAAATAAAAATGAAGGAGAAAATGATGTTTCAACTTTTGAATAAAAAATTTGTGCCTTTATTGGTATCACATTTCTTTTCGGCGGTTAATGACAGTTTTATGCGGGCTTTGTTTGTGTTTATGGCCACATATGGATTGAGTAAATCTGGAACGGCCTTGATGATTGCCGGTGTGATTTTGTATGCTCTTTCTTTTTGTGCGGGCTCTACCGTCGCCGGACAAGTGGCCGATAAAATTTCCAAAAAAAGATTTTTGGTGTTTTTCAGAATTATTGAAATGGCGGCTTTGTTATTAACCTTGGGCGGGGTTTCACTGGATTCCCGTTGGGTATTACTGGTGATTATGGGGGGGTTGGGCTTTTTGGGTGCTTGTTTACGAGTGGCCGATTTTTCGTTATTACCCGCCTTGGTTAGCGAAAAAAGTTTAATTAAAGCAAATGCATGGATGAAAGTTTTTACATTGTTGGGACTCAGTGGGGCCGCTTTGATGTTGATGATGCACACCAAATGGGATTTAGATTTACAATGGGTGTGTTTGGGGGCTGTGTTTTTATCCGGTATCAGTTTAATTATTACTTGCTTTTTACCGGCTCAACAGCCCGTTGATCCGGAAACACAAGTTGTTAAAAACCCCATGCACGTTTTTGATTTTATTTCCAAAGAATTACAATATAAATTTGATGATTGGGCTTATTTAGTGGGTATTTCTTGGTTTTGGGTTTTGATGAGTTTGTTGGGAATGTTATCGGCTTCCTATGTGCACGATATTTTACAAGCCCGTTGGTCTGTGGTGATTTTTTTGTCGGCCGTTTTATTCCCCGTGGGGTATATTATCGGTTCCTGTATTTGTGTACATACAACACGGAAGCGTTTGGGGTCTCAAGCCGTTTGGGTTGGGGCGTTGATGAGTGTGATTTTGTTGGATTTAGCGTTGGTCAGTTCTTCTTTAATTTCTGTTCCGACACATAAAGTTTTGACGGTTTTTCGGTTGTTGACCACCCATGTGGATTATTGGCGTGTGATGATTGATGTGGTTTTATTGGGGGTCTTAAGTGCTTTATACATCATTCCGTTTTACAGTTTATTACAAATGAAAAATAAAGCTCAGGTAATGGGACGATTGTTTTCTTTCAGCGGATTATTAAATGCCCTCTTTTTAGCTGTGGCTTGTGTCTGTGTCTTTTTTATGAAACTGTTGACTTTTAAATTAACAACGATTGTGGCTGTGTTTGCGGTTATCAATTTGTTTGTTTCATTGTATTTTGCCCGTCTTTTACCCATTACTCAGCGTCGGGCTTTCTTTAAGAAAGTGTTGAGAAAGTTATTTAAGGTGGAAGTAAAAGGGTTGGAAAATTTACCCAAAGAGGGAGAAAGATGTTTAATCGTCTGTAATCATACCAGTTTTATGGATGTCTTATTGATTTCCACTTTTGTGGATCGTCATATTGTGTTTTCCATTAATAATAAATTATTGGAAAAGACAATCGTGAAATTTATGACAAATTTGGTGGATTTAAGACCTTTAGATCCGGTCAGTCCTTTTGCTGTAAAGGCCATGGTTGAAGAATTGCGTCAAAATCATACCTGTATGATTTTTAACGGTGGATTGTTGGAGGGAGGACATACCCGTTTGAAAATTTATGAAGGGTCGGCGATGATGGCCCTTAAGGGAAATGCCCCCGTTGTTCCAATTTGTATTAAAGGGGCCGCCCATACCTTTGGGTCCCGTTTGTTGGGTAAAAAAACTTGGTTTCAATGGTTCCCGAAAATTTCTTTGACAATTTTGCCTCCGGTT
The DNA here is from genome assembly GCA_045643025.1 of Alphaproteobacteria bacterium. Taxonomy (GTDB): domain Bacteria; phylum Pseudomonadota; class Alphaproteobacteria; order CAAHEQ01; family UBA3637; genus UBA3637. Next base: position 1,701 of record JAZUJZ010000013.1, on the reverse strand, counting down.
CAATTCAAATTTCCGGAGAGTATGCCGACCCGTGAACAAAGAATGCGTTCTTCTTCACAGTTATACGATATCATTAATCATATGGCTTTTGACAGTTGGAATACACATCGGACAGTGTTTCAAGCGATTGCAGATGCCATGAAAATGCGGGGACATTTTTTCCGTGTTTTGGATGATACAGCCCGTCATCCCCAAACGTATGCTTCTGTCTTTTTAAAAAGTTTTATTTTGGGGGCTTTGATTCATCGGCGTTTGCCCCATGAACAGAGAATCGGGTTAATGATGCCGACTTCCAGTGTCAGCGTTTATACTTTTATGGGGTTACATGCTGTGGGTAAAGTTCCGGCTATGATTAATTTTACAGCCGGTCCGAAATCTGTTTTAAGTACCTGTGAAACAGTCGGATTAAAAACAGTGATTACAGCCAAAAAGGTGGTGCAGTTGGCGAAATTAGATCCGATGATTACTTTTTTAACCCAACACGGAATTCAGGTGATTTATTTGGAGGATTTGAAATCTACTTTGACTTTGCGTGATAAGGTTCAAGGACTTTTGGGGGCCTGGTGGCCGAAATTGATTTATCGTCATACAGCCCGTCGTGTCAAGACAACAGATACAGCGGTGATTTTATTTACCTCCGGATCTGAAGGTTTTCCTAAAGCTGTCTTTTTGAGTCATGAAAATTTATTGGCGAATTGTTATCAAATTTATTCCAGGTTTGATTTATATCAGACGGACGTTTTCTTGAACTGTTTGCCTTTATTCCATTCCTTTGGTTTGGGGGCCGGCACATTGGTTCCGATGATGATTGGGGTAAAGACATTCCTATATCCAACACCTTTACATTACCGTATCATTCCGGAAATAGCGGCCAGTATTCGGGCGACAGTCTTTTTTGCCACCGATACATTTTTGTCGGCCTATGCCCGTTGTGCCAATCCCTATGATTTTAACAGTTTAAGAATTGTTGCCGGTGGTGCCGAAAAAATAAAAGATGAAACACGAACGGTATGGCAGGAAAAGTTTGGTGTTCGTTTATTTGAAGGGTATGGTGCGACAGAATGTTCGCCCTTTATTTCCGTGAATACCTTTATTCATCAAAAGAAAAATTCCGTTGGCCGTTTGGTGCCGGGATTAGAGTATAAATTAAAGAAAGTAGAAGGTATTCAAGAAGGGGGGGAATTATATCTGAAAGGTCCCAATATCATGCAAGGATATATGCGTGCCACCAACCCCGGTGTGTTAGAGCCACCCAAAGATGGTTGGTATGATACAGGGGATATCGTAGAAATTGATACAGATGGTTTTATTTCCATTAAGGGACGGTGCAAACGTTTTGCTAAAATTGGTGGAGAAATGGTTTCTTTAACCGCTGTTGAACAAACTATTGCAAAAAAGTGGCCTGATGCCATTTCGGGAGCGGTGAATTTACCCGATGAACGTAAAGGGGAAAAAATTATTCTGATCACAAATGATAAGACTATTACTAAAGAGGATTTAATTACCCTTTATAAAGAAACAGGAATGACCGAATTGGGATTACCAAATACAATTGTTTATGTCAAGGAAGCCCCTGTTTTAGGTTCCGGTAAATTTGATTATCAAACGGCGAAGCAAATGGCAATTGATGCCACCAAGCCCAAAGAATAAATTCTTTGGATTTAAAAAAATCCCTGTCTTTTAGATGGGGATTTTTTAAAG
>JAZUJZ010000012.1:0-18940 GCA_045643025.1 Alphaproteobacteria bacterium | reverse complement strand
TGTTCAAAGATTACGGGAAGGGTATGGGGACTTGGCATTGGAACAATGTTATTTACGAGGTCAAGGATGTGAAGAGTGTGATTTCCGTGGGGTGAATGGACGCAGTGCGGTGGCTGAATTTATTATTCCGGATACAACATTTTTGGATTTAATGTTAAAGGGGGAACAACAAAAGGCATTAAACTATTGGATTACGGATTTGCATGGCAGAACCTTGAAAGAGGCCGCTATAGACCATATGTTAAAGGGAGAATTTGATATTGAGGAAGTAGAACGGTGGTGTGGATTTTTGAATCAACCCAATTTAATTTAAGGATTACTCATGAAACAGAAACAAGAAATTAAAGTCAATACAGGTGTTGTAGATACGTTAAATATGTTTTATGCACGGTTTATGGTGCGTTTACATGCGGAGGATCGCTTGGAAATGTATCGTAAATTATCCTCGTTATTAAAAAACAGATTTTCATTGATGGATGCATTGGAGCGTTTGTATCAAATTGCATCTAAAGATGGAAAAAGCCCTACGGATAGTATGGCGTTGGCTGTAGCCGGATGGATGACAGAGATTCGTAACGGTCGGACTTTTTCGGAAGCCCTTAGGGGGTGGGCCCCTTCCACAGAGTTATTGTTATTATCTGTGGGAGATGTGGCCAATTTGGAATTGGCCTTACAGCACACCGTGCGTGTGGTAGAAGGCATGAATAAGATGCGTTCATTGGTTTTTGGGGCGGTTGCCTATCCTTTGTTTTTGATGTGTATGGTGGCTTTGTTGATTTGGGGTGTGGCGAGATTCATGGTGCCACCCATGGTGGATGCTGTGCCGAATTTACAATGGAAAGGTGTGGCGGCCTCTTTGGTGGATTTGTCTACTTTTGTGGATCAACATCCTATTTTCCTGTTTTCTGTTATTCCGACAATCGTGATATTGGTGATGCTGACATTTCCATATTGGAAAGGGGCTGGTCGTGCGGCATTTGATAAAATTCCACCATGGTCTATTTATCGGGGATTTATCGGGGTCAGCTGGCTGTTGGCTTTGTCGGCGTTGGTGCGGGCGGGGATGCCTGTTTCTAAAGCGGTGCGTTCATTAATGGGAGATGATACAACCCCCTATTTGAAACACAGACTTTCTCGAACCTTAATGTTTATCAGTAACGGGGATAACCTTGGGGAAGCGTTATATCATACAAAATTGGGTTTTCCGGATGAAGAAGTGGTGGGAGATTTACGGATTTATTCAGAATTGGATACCTTTTCAGAGGCATTGGAAAATTTGGCGAATTCCTGGTTGGAAGATTCTATTCGGACCATTTCAAAACAGGCCGAAATTTTGAATGCCATAGCGATTTTGATGATTTCAGCGGTGATTGGTTGGGTTGTTTGGGGAACCTTTGTCATGCAAGATCAAATGGTGCAAGGCATGGGCTTGGGTGCTTAAAAATAAGGGGGAGTAAAATCCCCCTTTTTCATGCTGTTTTGGCATTGGCCACATTTAAAGCACAGATGTTTAAAACTTTTTTGACTTTACCGACCACATGGTCGTCTTTCGTGGAAGGGGTCATGGCGGTAATGATGCTGGCTCCTGTGACAAAAGAAGTTAAAGCGGTAATAAAATCTTGAAAATGGTTCATGATAAAAGAAATCATTTTTTTTCTCCTATTTTAAAATGAGGTTAAACAAAGCGACCACAATGGCTGTGCCAGAGGCCGCAACAATGACCCCGATTAAATGTTTAATTGGGGCAAATTCTTGTCGTAAAACAAATTCATCTTGCAAATGTTGATGCAGTATTTGACAGGTTGTTTTGTTTTGAACATTGGTCATAAATTGGGTGATTTCATGGCTGATATCGGAAAATTTGGTATTAAACTGATTTAATTCTTTTTTCAAATCAGAAACTGTTGTTTGTAAGTTTTGAACGGAAGACATGAGTTTTCCGATTTCTATAGAGAGATTTTGAGGTGTCATAGGATATCTTTCATGTGAGACGATAGAAAAGGTGATGGCCGATTTCGGCACAAGGGACTAAATGTCTGGCCCAAAAAGGAGAACAGGCATAATGATGATAATGGGTGGCCCCTTTTGTATTATCGATTAATAAACCGGCCAAAGCCCTTTTCACAATACGCAGACAAATTTGATACACTTTGTCATTGGAGAGATCACGTTGTAAAAGGGGATAATTTTTATCCGATCTATTCCAACATGAAAATTGTTTTGGTTTTTGGCAGATATCGGCAATACCTTTTCCCCACCAACATGGATTTTTGGCCCGATTCAAAATAACGTTAGCAATGGCTTCTTGACCGGATAAAGATTCGCCTCTGGCTTCACCATAAATTGTTTTTGCAAAAATTTCTTCTTCTGTCATAATTTCTCCTTTATCGCCATAAAGGGCGATGTTGATAAAATTCAGGTAGTCGTTGTAATCGTATCGGTTCATTGAGTAAGCATCCCGCCACAGCATCCAATCCGTCATCATGTCGAGAATGACACGCATTAAAATCTTGCATTTCTTGAATCAGAGGGGTTTGAAAGATACTGTGGTGTGCACTGATTTGTCCATTTAATAAGGGGGCTTCCCACGCCCCTAAAATGCGTTCCATTTTATTTTGATGGCTGTGTTTTTCAATGACCGCACAGGAAAGATGCGCTTTGGCAAGTTCTTGTTTCAGCAGGGCCGGTAAAAATTGTCCAATCCCATTTGTTTCAATATAAAGAGCCGGTAAATAGTTTTCCCTTAAAAATTGAATGACTTTTTGACACTGATACTGCGGGGCATCTGTGTGATCAGGAACATCTAAGTATTGAATCCGATGTAAATAAAGATGGCCTTCACAATCTGTAAAAATACACGCAATAACACTTTTATCCCCTTTAACCCGTCCAAAAGCAGGATCCCACCAAGCAGAACCGGAGATGAGTTTTTTCCCTGCAAGTGTCAGTAAGGCACTGTGATTGGCTTCATAGTAATTCAATTCGTCTGAATAGGGTTTCAAATGAGAGGGGTCTAAACGTCTGTCGTCGGGTGCCATTGGCTGTAACATCATTTGACTGGCAAATTTTGAATGAGAAGAAACAGATTGAATTTGCTGAATTTTATTCAGGTCAAATCTTTCAGGCCAGGTGGGATTTCCTGACTCATCCATAATTGGCAGGATGAGTTTTTGCCAATTGTCTTTGACTTGATAAATTGATTCTTGTGCATGGGGTGTTCCCACATATAAAATCATCCCGTTCGGGGAAAGAATATAATTGAGCTCATTTAACCTTTGTCGTAAATCCTTACGTTTGGCGGCAGTGTTGGCTGTTTTGGGAACTTCAACATCATCACAAATAATAATATCTGCACGGCATCCTGTTAAGTTGCTAAATAATCCCTTGGCTAAAACAGACGGATCACGATCGCTGATAGATCTGGAAACTGTTAATCGTCCGCTGGCCCATTCCTGCGGGTGCAAAGGTTTTAAACCGATACAGCAGGGATGTATTTGTAAAATCCGTTGAATATGGCCGGACATTTTGCGGGCTAAATCCATATCTGCCGAGAGAATCAGTATTTTTAGATTGGCATTTTGTGTTAAAACCCACGCACAGAATAATCCCATTAAAGTGGATTTACCCGAATTACGAAAGGCCATTAACAGTGCATATCTGCGTTCTGTTTGGTAAAATAATCGTGATAAAAAACGGCCGATTTTTTTATGATGTGTCGGGACAGATAAATGGTTTATTTTATCCCAAATCCAGACAAATTCAAGAAAGGTCGTTTTCATCTTTTAATTCTTCTTTTGCTTGATTCAGCCACATTTCCAACGGTAAAGGTGGTGCGGTTGTTTGTTCTGCTGTTAATTTATCCAAAAGGGCAATATGCATCAGTGCCGATTTACATGCCGTATGATAGGCATTAAATTCTTTTGCATTTAATGGGACAGATTGATTGGCAAACTCTTGATAACTTTGGATGGCTTTATGTAAAAATGTTTTGAATGTTTTTGCGCCAATCATAATGTTTCCTTTATTTAATCATTGTTCGTCCGACTCCATTGGTTAAATTGCCCAGAGTGTTGTATAAATTGCTTTGTTGGCTATTATTAAGGGCGCTTAATTTTAACAAATTAGTTGAACTGGTTTGATTCAAACTGTTGAGAATGGCATCAGATGAAATTTTGGCCTGTTTATCCAAATATTTATCTTCCATATCATATTCTCGTTGCAGGGCATTGAGATAGGTTTGTCCTGAACCCGTTTTAGTATTAATGCCATTGGCGTTCAGATTGGCTTTATAGGTTGCCTGTTGTTGTGCTAAAAGGTTTTTATTTTTTCTTTTGTGTTGATCCAGCGCCAATTGTGCCTGTTGATTTTGTGTATTTGCTTGTTCTTGGGCATAACGTGTAGATTGTTTGACGGCCTTTTTTTGTAAATCTGAATTTCTTTTGGTATAATAAGCCGACCCTAAAACAGTGGCGGCTGTGGCAATAATTGCAATTTCCATTTTTATTCTCCTATTTTAATATCACTGACAACAGAAACAAGTTTGAACGGGAGGGGTTGTTCACCTTGAATGCACCATAAAGGCGTCAAAGGATTTCTTTTCCATCCCAATCCTCGAACAACAATATCGGATGTTTGTGTTGTAGGGGGTGCGTCTAAGGTATATTGAATCAAGTTGGGACTTAATTCCTGATGATAGCCGGAACCGGTATCTACACACAGACTTTGGGTATCCACAACTCTAAATATGGCCTTGACCAATCGAGCAGAGGCAACGGGGGCTAAGCCATTATGGGCGCTGACCAGAGGGGGAAGCGGTTCTATTTTATGTGTAAAGGCAGAACCGATTTCTAATGTTTGACAGGGAACCTCTACAGTCACTTGATTGTTTTGGATGATAACGGGTAATTGGACACGTCCATCAGCCACCAGTTGTACTTTTTGTTGATTAAAAAGATCCAAGTCGGTCCAGACAGTTTTAGGAACAGGACTGTTCAACAACATACTTTTATCGGTATGCACCATTTCCGAAAATTTTTCCAAAAAGAAAGCATTGTCTTTTTGGATGATAAAATAGGCCTGTTTTTGACACAAAGCGACAGATATAAATTGGCCATCTGTTAATTGGCGGGTCCAACTTTGCATATCTTCCGCACGAAAACTGGTTAAAACAGACATCGTCCCGTTTTCCATAATGATATAGGCCTGTCGCATATATTTGTCATAGGCCATATCAATGGGCGTTTGAATCAAATGATGGGCCATTAAAGATAAATCGGTTGCTTGATAGATTCCCTCTAAATCCGAAAATAGAAATTCACGGATTTCTTTTCCGTTTGCAGCCGAAAAAATCGTTGCACCATCAATCCCAATCGGGGGAACGTATCGTGTATCATTGGATCCTACTTGTGTCTGGCGATTCACCTGAATGGCTGTCGGGGTTAAAGGTGCACCACTGACCATCCATTCGGCGCTGGTGGTAAAGACCTGTAAATGTCGGCCGGAAAACAGGGCACAAATGCGATTACCTTGATCCGATAATAAAGAAAAACAGATGGCTTCATTATCCAGGGCTCGTCCTTCTTCAAAATTAGTGATATCATCACTTTGACTAAACCATAAAGTATTGGGCAGACTTTGACTGCCCCCAAAAACTAATCTGGATTGATAGGTTGTCACACAAATAGGCCATCCACGATAGGAACTCCATGCTGGTTCCCCCCAATAACGGGTAGGTTCTAAAGTGGTGGTTTCTGCCGCCTCATCTTCCTCTAACAGTTTTTTTAAAACGGTTGCATTGGCATGTGTTGAATCGGTAATGGCTGTTAAACGGACATATCCATCGGCCAGTTTAAAAGTTTGCCCTAAATGATGTGTGGTAAATAATGCTTGACTGGCAGTTAAAACCACATTTCCTGAACATCCCGAACTGGATAAGGTAATGGTATCATTTTCAAAACGATGATAGGGCATTTTTAAACAATCATTTTCTATAAGAAATTGAAAATCTGCCACAGACCATGTTTGGTTTTTGAGTTGAAAGTATTGTGGGGCAATATCCGGATGCACACAAATCAATCCATCATGAACGGCCGTCCAACGGACTTGATTGATTTGACTGCTATCCCAAGGGGTTGTTAATGTTGTTACCAACTGATCATTTTGATAAATGCCTGTTTTCCCATTTTGTAAAATGAAGAGATAATTTTGTTGGCTGTTGACCTCAAAGGAAATTAATCTTCCCGTTTCGGATAAAGTTTGCACATATTGGAGTCCCGGTCTGCGCCGAATACCACCTGTGGGTTCAATAAAAACGTTTTCTAAACACAGGGCTCCGTTGGCATAGGAACTTAAATCTACCCTTCCTAATAAATCGGGGGATAATTCCCCGGCTGTAAAGGTTGTTTTAGCGGTAAATTGATTTGTCATGAACGAACCTCAATGAGTGAAAAATCTTGAAAACAAGGATTGACAGATTGTTGGCTGTCAATTAAACGGGCTTGTTTAATTGATTCTGCTGCACATTTTTTCAGATACTCTGTCCTGTTGGAACTTTCTGTCAATGGTAAACAAAATTCGGCGGCCAAATGATCAACAAGTGCTTGATTAAAAAAGGGTGGAAAAGTGTCTTCTTCTGGACGACAAAGATATGTCAGAACGACCGTCGGAACAGATGTATATAATTTTTTCCCAACGATTTTATAGTTTAGACCTGCACTTTTATTGTTTTGTCCGGCTGAGAGTACCCTCAAACAATTAGAAGGCATTTGAAAAGCATATTGATAATCGGCGATAGGCGTTTCATCTAAACGTCCCAGTGGGGTTTGACAAAGTGCAAAACGCCAAGGATAAGAACTGAGTAAGTTTTGTAAAGTGGGTTCATACAGTTGTTGGGCCACCATGGCTTCTGTTGTATTTTCATCCATTGAGGCAATACTTTTAGCCCCTAGTTTTACTAATGCTTGAGAGCATAAATCAATTTTTGTATTTGTCATAAAGGTCCTTTCTGAAAACAAAAAAAAGAGGCCCTTGTAAAAGGACCTCTCCTAAGTAGAGTAAAGAAATTAATTTTCTTCGTCAGATTCGGCATCTGGTGTTGGGACAATGTCCAAACAAACCATTTTAACAACGCCTTTTGGATCAATGAGGCACGCCCCTTGACTCATCATATTATTGACGTAGTGGGCGGCATAATCGCCGTGCCATGTAATGTCGGTTGTAATATCTTGACCGGCAGCCAGTCCTACAGCAGATTTATGATAGATAAAGCATGTTGTTGTAGCACTATCGCCTGAACCGGATGTGGGTAAACCTGTATGCATAATCCAATTGATTCCCATCCATTTTCTGGATTCGGAACCTGTCAATAAAGGATGGGCATCTCCGACATAATTAGCATTGGAGAATTCCTCCAAAGTTAAAAGTTGATTCCATTGTGCGGGACCAACCAAAGCATAACGTTCGCCATCATCTGGGACATCATTGGTATTCAATGCCTTAAAGGCGGTCAAAATACGTTCTTTTGTAAGAGATTCGGAAGAAGTGCCTGCTGTTTGTGTGCCATTACTTAAGGCCGTGATAATTAAATTATCTGTTTTACGGCCCAAAGCATAGGCACCGGCGGTGGCCAATACTTTTCGTTCATCGTGTCCGACTTTTAATTCGTCCAACTTATCCACCCATTGACCGGCATACCAATCGGATAGAGTGCATTCCACGGGGGCATGTGTGACGGCTGCTGGGGTCAGTTGGGCATTACGGGCAGATTTTTGGTTAGCTGTTTGTGAACCAATGACTTGAAAAGTCGTGCTGGAACCTGTAATACCATCTTTGAAGCGGACCGTTGATTTGAGTTTGGATCCTTGTTGTTGATAGGCGGTATGGACATCGGCTTCAAAATGTTTGATAAATGAAGCATCAATTGCTGTTGAATCGGTCATAATTCATTCTCCTAAATGTTTTTATAAAGTTAATACAAAAACCTTCCATAAAGGGTTATGAAGAAAAATCTTCGCCGATTAAAAAGGTAAAATTTGTGGGGCAAACGCTTATCCACATAACAAAACTTTAGCCATACAGACGCTTAAAGCCTTGTTCAATACGCTTCACTAATTCCGGATCTTGTTCTTTCCAATATTTTGGATCCTGCATCAGTCGGCGTAAAGTGATTTCATCATCCATATTTTGGGGATGACTTTTTTCTTTTGACAGGGGGATTTCTTGTTTTTCCTGCATCATCTTATAAAGGGTTAAAATACCATCTTTACTGCAGGATAATGTGTTAAAAGTTTGGGAATCTAAATTTTTTTCACCCCAAGCAGATAATTGTCGTGCGATGGCATTAAATTGATCTGTTCCCCCGAATTCTTTTTCTAATTCTTTTAATTCTTGATCGGCGCTCATTTCTTCGCCGAATGCCTCTAATTGAGGTAAAATAATATCTACCGCTAAATCATAAATTCCTTGGGCCTGTTCATTGGTTAAACCCAATTCAAACAGACGGCGATTGACCTCTTTATCTACGGTAATTTTATCGTTTTTCGGAACGATTTTATAGTCTGTCGGTTGGTTGGGCATTGTTCCTTTTTCGGTTGTTTTCGGCATACTCATTTTCTTTTCTAATGCCAAATAGGATTTGAGTAAATCATTTGTTTTTAATTTTCCATCTTTATCGGTAAATTTTTCTGGAATCTGGATTTCTTGAGTTTCAATTGTCATAACTTCTCCTTTATAAAGTTTTTCCTTGTTGAATCATTTTTTCCATGGTAGCAATGAGGGCACGTTGGCCTTCTAAATACCATAATTCTTGGGTTGTGGCCTCTGGACCCAGAATGCGATGAGTCACTTTTTTACGTAAATAGGTCAAAACAGTTTTTCCATCTGTGGTTTGACTTAAACGAATCAGGGCATAAATCACCTCTTTCATGATACCTCACTGTTTAAAATAAAATCAGTCGGTAGGGCCAGTTTTTCACTTAGCCACCGCATCAATTTAACTGTATCAATTTTTTGCAGGGCTTCTGTCCCTAGATTTTTAACTGCATTTAACCAGTTTAGGGCATCTTGTGCTTGCTTTCGGGATTGAATTTCGGCCCGAGGTGATTTATAGGTAATATTCAGAATACGCCCATCTAAAAAGACTTCCGGAATTTCTCCTCTTTTGCGTAAAATAGCAATTGCTCTTTCAATCAGAGGGGTAAGTAATTCAGATTGAAGTCGTCCATAGGTGGCCCCCAAGATACGAATCATTTCTTCACTGCGTTCCAAGACTTCGGTGGCGGTCATTTTATTGTTTTCACAAATGGTTCCCAGTTTATCTCCCAATAGGGCATGACGAATATGCTCCCTTAAATCTTTAATGACTAATTGGGAAACATCAAATTTACCGGGGGCTTCCAGTGGGGTTAATCCTTTTGAACCAACGGCCTTTGGAATAATAGCACCCGGGGTCAGATTAATGGTGGCGGGGTTTAAAACACCATCATCTTCGGCCAACCAGATACCTGTCACGGAAATTGTGGCGTTTTTCAAAATGAGTTCCACAACTTTATTGGCGGTTTTAATGTCTGGTAATGCCTTCATGACAGGGGAACGGCCATAGACTTCCCCCGGGGCTTTCAGCCAGCGGAAAGCAACAAATGGCGAGGTGCTGTAATACGCCTGTTTCAGGAGGAAAGGTGACTCCTTTGTTGCTGAGACATGCTGGCAATCGGGATGTAAAAAAGTATAGGAGTCATATCCCCCTTTGATACGGGGAATCAGGGCTTCTATAACACGAATAGGTTCTTTGTTTTTTTCGTTTTGTCGGGGCAGTTTATCCAAACCAAAACGAGCGATAAAAGTGGCTTCATCCATTGTGAATGAACGGAAAACTTTATCTAATCGTCCTGTGGGACCTTCGCCTAAACAGATTTCATTTAATGGAACGGCCGTAAAATGAAAACAAGATTGTGTGCCCAGAGGGGCTTCCTCAAATAACAAACAGGCCGTCCCAACGGTAATTAAATCTAAATAGCATTGATGAATTTCGCTGGAAAAATTACTGAGATCTAAATTATTTTTCAATATATCGGAAATTTTTTGCATTGTGGGAAGCAGTTGTGCTTTTTCATTTTCGGATAAATCAGATCCTGCTGATAAGCGAAACCATTCCATCCAAGGGGGTGTGAGTTCCGAAAGCATAAGAGCCCCTAATTGATCAGTGGCATCCATGGCGGTGGCATCATAAAGTGATGGAATTTTTTCTGCGCTGGGACAAAAGACGGTTTCACGTTGCGGCAGTGCATAGGCATAACATTCTTGCCACGTATTTTCCCAACATTGGCGTAAAGCACATGCTTTTTTATATTCTTCATATAATAATGAAAGAGTAGGCATTTTTTCTCCTTTTGTATAACAACTTAAAATTGAAAAAAGGTTTTCTGATTGAATTCAGAAAACCTGTGAATATAGTTCTAACCTTTAACTGATTCTCATTATAACACAAAATTTTTCATTTGTCAAGGAAAATTTTCCTTTTTTTATTTAAAATGGCAGAATAAAGTTGAAAAGGTGTCCAAATAAAAGGGTTTGAGATGCCCAAAAATCTTTTAACAACCTCTACACAAGTAAAGGGGCGTAAATGCAGGATGGGTTTTGAAGGAATGGTGGGTGTCGTTCTTAAAAAATGGTATCCTTGCGTGTGAAAAAATGTGAGAACCTCTCGTTTTTTTATGACAATTAAATCTGTGTAATGGGCAACAGGATCAATTAAAATCCATTCTCGGCCGTTACCTAAAATTAAAAGGCAGTGATAAAATCCTTTTTTCAGAAAATACGTCCACCATCGTGTTTGTTTTCCGCCAAAACCAACAAAAGCAAAGGGAAAACGATAGGCGTTTAAGTAAGTGTTTTGAATCATATTCCTCCTTATAAACTATATACGATTCCCTTTTGTCGTAATAATGTTTCTAAAAATTGCAGCGCTTCTTTCCATATTTGACAAATACGTGGTGTGTCCCCAAAATGTTCATGGGGTGGCACCTGTTCAAAACCATATTTAGACAAGACTTTAATATGAATGGGTTTGAGGATGCCGTTTTGTAATAATCTTTTGACGGCTAAAAAAATATCTGACGATTCGCAGGGTCTGGCAATTTTTGATTCCCCGCCTTTGGCACGTTCAAACCCTAATTTTTCACATAGACAATACCAAAACCATGCCTCTTCTGATGAAATAAAGGGGGTTGTCTGACGTGTTTCTGTTGTGTGTGGATAGGTGTGTTTCATTTTAATTCCTCCTCTGAAAAATGAGAACAAAACAAGAACTATCATAAAATTTTATGGTTGTCAAGAGTAAAATAAGAAAAAAATCCTATTGACATTTTTTTGAAAATATGATATCCGTTAAATACAACTAAAAAGAGTAAACAGGAGTTTGAAAATGCAATTATCATATCATGAAATTTGGACAGGTCTGGAAGAATTGGCCCAAGCCAAAGGACTTTCTTTATCGGCTTTGGCACAAAAAGCGGGTTTGGATCCCACCAGTTTCAATAAATCTAAACGCATTGGGGCGGACGGACGTAAAAGATGGCCCTCAACGGAAAGTATGAATAAAGTCCTACAGGCCACAAATACCACGGTTTTTGAATTTATGGAATTGGCGGGACAACCATGTCCGACACCCAAAAATGTGATTCCATTATTGGGATTGGCAAAAGCGGGCAGAGATGGATTTTTTGATTCTCAAGGGTGGCCTGTTTTATCGGATGACTGGGATGCCGTTGAATTTCCCTTTACGTTGAATCAAAAAGTTTATGCGTTGGAGGTTTCCGGTAACAGTATGGAACCGGTTTATCGTGATGGGGATAAATTGATTGTGGCCCCTGAATCTGAAATTCGTAAATCTGATCGTGTGGTTGTGCGCACAGTTCAAGGTGAAGTGATGGTAAAAGAATTGCGCCATCAATCTGTTCATCAGGTGGAACTAAAATCATTGAATCCGAAATGTGCGGATGTTGTCTTGAAATCCTCCGATATTTCTTGGATGGCACGTGTCGTGTGGGTCAGTCAATAAAACACTTGCAAAAACAAAAAAACTATGCTAAAAGTTCATCAACTAAGGAGTTTGAATGAAACGATTTTTGGTATTTTGTTTTTGTGTGATGGCGGCCACTCGTGCTTTTGCTCAGGCCTGCACAACACTTTGTCCTTTGGCTTTGGGGGCTGCTCTGACCATTGCTCAACGGATGGGGGTAAAGGATGAAATTGTGGGTGTCTTGGGCGGTGCTTTTTTGGCGGTGATGGGCTACGTCTTCATTCGTTTATTTGATAGGAAAAATTGGCATTTTAAAGGACGGAATTTCATCCTGATTTTGTTTGCTGTTTCATTGGTGGGATTGATGTATGTCAATCGTTTAACATATAAACCTGCATTACACTGGAATTTATTGTATATTGATTCATTTTTATTGGCAACTTTGTGTGGAGCAGCGGCCCATATTTTTGGGGTTCATCTTTATACATGGATGAAAATGAAAAATGGCGGACATGCTCATTTCCCTTTTGAAAAAGTGGTTATACCTTTACTTGTTGATGCGATTGTGGTCTGGTTATTTTGGGGCACCAGCTTATGTGAATGTCAAGAAGTCCTCATCCTTAATTAGTGGGAGTTAAAAATGAAAAAAGCTGAATCAGTGAAAGAATTTGTGGAACGTATTGATGCTGCGAAAAAGAAAAATCCAAAGGATTTATCATCAGATCAAGACTTGACAATTGCTATTATGAACTTGATTTCTATAGAGGAACATTTGGTTTTTTCCGGGGCTAAAACAGGGAAGGGGAGTTTCTATGATTTAATCCAGGAAGTGCGTGAGTTACGTAAAAACCTGATGCTCCAAATTATTCCCAGTTATGAAGGAGAGGTGTGGTGTATCTCTAAACACTTGTTGGCGGCCAGTATGCGTTTAATTGAGGTGGGAACCAAACAACAATCTATGGGACATAAGGAAAAGGCATATGAATTATTTAATCAGGCCTATGATTTATATTGTTTGTTTTGGGGCCTCAATATGAATTTGGTGGATACGAAAGATATTGCCTGGAAAGCGGATGATTTAAAATCTGTCCAAAAGGAAGTGGCTGCTTTGGTTCATCCCGTAAAAAAGTCTGAAACGGTGGCTTCTTCTGCTGGGGTTTTTGGAAAATTAAAAGCCGTTGTGCGTAAAGCGGTAGATTGCTGTATTGAATAATTTTGGATAAAGGGGGAGAATCCATGAATACACCGCAATTTTGTTTATTGCTGGATAAAAAAGGTGGGGTGCGTTCATTACGGTTATCACAGGTGAATTCTTCCGTTAAACAACCGATATGGATTCATATTGACTATAAAGATGAAGATAATCTGGAATGGTTGCACAGTTTAAAATTTGATGAAACTGTGTTGGAAAACCTCATTGATGCCGATACCAGTCCCAGATGTTTTAGACATGGTAAAGGTTTTGTGATGGTGATGCGTGGGGTCAATCCTCGTAAAGGGGAAGAGGATGATATGGTGGCATTACATGTATGGATGACAAAAAATCGTTTATTAACCCTTTCACATCGTCCCGTAGAGGCAGTCGCCAAAGTTTTGGAGAAGTTACAGCATAAAAAAGGTCCCAAAACAGTGGGGGATTGTTTGGCCAGTTTGTGTTTTGAAATGACAAAGCAGATTGAAGAATCTTTATTGGATATCAGTGATATTGTGGATGATTTGGATGAACGTGTTTTGGAACAACAGGGGGATTTACGGCAAGATAAAACTTTACGTGAAAATTTAAGTCAAGTGCGTCATATGATTGTTGGGTTGCGGCGTTATATTTTACCCCAACGAAATGTGATTGAGGCATTGGAAAAAACAACGTTGTCTTGTTTTTCTGAACATAATGTGGCCCGTTTCAGGGAAATTGGTCGAGATTTAACGGCCGTTATTGATGGATTGGAATTTGCCCGTGATCATTCAAAGGTTACTCAAGAAGAATTAGATTCCCAAACCAATATCAATATCAGTCGAACCATGTATTTAATGAGTTTAATTATGGTGATTTTTACACCTTTGACTTTTGTAACGGGGTTATTGGGTGCAAATATCGGTGGAATCCCTTTGAATGCATCCCCCTATGGATTCATTACAATTTGCGGTGTTTTAATTCTTATTGTTTTATTACAGCTCATTTTTTTGAAAAAAATGAAATGGTTTTAATTACCAATTTTGGCACAATTCCCGTGTTGCCTCATAGGATTCCTGTGTATCAATCACATAATTTTTTTCGGCAATGGTTGCGTTGATGTGTTTTAAGAGAGGGGTCAGCTCTTGAATAATTTGTTGGAATTGGCGATTCACAACAGCTTGATATTCTTCTGCTGTTCTAACTTTTTGTGGACGCATTTTGGAAATGCTGTGATGAATTTGATTTTCCACATCTTGCTTAAAAAATTCCATGGCCTGTTGGGCAACAGCCACATGATAGTTTTCGTGTTCTTTAATGACTTCATATTCACAAGATTCTGGTCTATACTTTTTATCAATAAAAACTTTCAGGTTTCCTGCATCATATCCCATTTTAAAACGAACCGTTCCCAGACTGGCACATAAATTACCTTCATCATCTGTTTTTAAATCTGAATCCGATTCGGCTTGTCCGGAAACACTCAATTGTGCAATCGTCAACCCCAAAGTATTGGGGGAAACTTTTTGTTGAGCGGTAGAGATAAAATCTTGTCGGGATTTTGTGGTGATATAGGTTGGATTTCCCGGCATCATATCAACATAAACACGTGTCACCATCTTATCACAAAAAGCGCTTGCATTTTGGGATAAAAGAACCGATAATACGGACATTATTAAATACTTTTTTGTTTTCATACTGATGATGCTAGCACAAAGGAAAAGAAAATGCAAAGAATAATTTCATGGAATGTGGCGTCGGTGCGTTCCAGACTACCGGTGTTGGAAAAACTTTTACAACAATATCAACCGGAAATCATGTTTTTACAGGAAATAAAAGCAACTGATGAGAATTTTCCCTATATGGCTTTTCAATTAATGGGATATCATGTCAAAATTTGTGGTCAAAAGGCCTATAACGGTGTCGCAATTTTAAGTAAACAGCCCCTTACAGATGTTTTGGAAGAACTGCCTAATTGTCCAAATACTGATCCGATACAGGCCCGTTTTATCCAAGCCCGATTGCCAAATCATACTGTGTTGATTTCTGTATATGTCCCCAATGGGGCGGCCCCGATGAATCATCCCACAGATACAACTCGTTTGACCTATAAGATAAAATGGTTAGAAGCATTGATACAGCATATTCAAAATCTGCTTCAAAAAAATGAAAAAGTTATTTTGGGGGGAGATTTTAATGTTATTTTTCAGGATACGGATGTCTATAATCCTCAATCATTTCAAGGCAGTCCCTTGATTCTTCCAGAGGTGCGACAGGCCTTTGAAAAATTATCGACGACTGGATTGGTCAATATGACCCGTCAATTCAATCCCCAACCACATACCTATACATTTTGGGATTTTCAAATGGGGGCATGGCCGAGAAATTTGGGAATTTTATTGGATTACTTTTTTGTCAGTCCAGACTTGGTTGGGAATATCTTGGATGCACCGATATATCGTGAGGTTCGGGGTTGGGAAAAAACGTCCGATCATGCACCGATTGGTTTGGAATTAAAGGATTGATTTCACATTTGAAATAGATTATACTAAAGACTGTATATCGGGTCTTTATATGCGTAAAATATGGGTTATTTTCTTATTCTTTTTAAGCGCATGTCAAATGGCGATGCCTTTGATTATGCCGTCGGATTTTGAGGTGTCCGAGAATCTGACAGGAAAAAAGTCTCGTCCGATTGCCTTTGATTCTGCAATGATTGAAATTAAAAGAGGAACGGATTATGTTGCTTATCCCTATTGGCGGTGGAGTTTTGATTATGTGAATTTGGGATTATTGGATGCCTGTAATGTTTATTTAAAAAATCGCTTTGGTGCTTCGGTATCGCAATGGGCCGCAGGGGCTACTGACTTTGGTGATTGGGAAAGTGAGACAGCAGGTTTTATTGAAGAAGCACTGATAGAGGCCGGTTATGATGTGGTCAGTGCCCGCACCTCTCATTTTCATAAAGAACGGGAAAAATTACGCTCTGAATTATTGTTATCGGCCCATATTACATCCATTCAATCAAATATCTGTAATGTTTTTAATCTTTTTTATTTTAAGGATGCCGATTTAATGGCTGGCAATGCAACGATTACGGTTGATTGGGAAGTCTTTGATAAATTACAAGATCGGGTTGTGGGAACATTTACAACTCAAGGTTTTGGGGTTGTGGAAAAGCCGACTCAAAATGGAAATACTTTTCTTTTATTAAAGGCGTTGGAGGATGCCGCTGCGCATTTAGCCCATCTGAAAGATTTTCAGAATTTAGTGTTGGGTAAAGTGAATGTTCAAGATTTAATTCAACGGGAAAAAGATCAACGTCCCATTTTTATGAAAAGGTATCAACCCAAAAATTTTACTTCTTTATACGAAAAAGCGTATTTACAGAAAAGAGCGGTTGTTGTTGTGGGTGATTCAGAAGGAACGGGCTTTTTTATTTCTCCGGAAGGGTATATTTTGACTTCCTTAAAAAATATCGGGACAGCCAAACAGGTTGCTTTGACAGATGAACAAGGAACCAGATTTGTCGCACCTGTGATACGAACAAATGATCGTTTAGGTGTGGCTTTGTTAAAGGCCGATATTATGCGCCATACTGCTTTACCGGTTGCAGAAGAAAAAATATTTAAGGAATTATCGGAAGTTTTTACCATCGGGAATCCGTCAGATTTTTATGCCAAAAATACATTATCTCGTGGAACTATTACGCAAATACACACAAAATCCAGAAAAGAAATTCCTGTACTTCAAGTGGATATTCCAACAACTCTGGGTTATGCCGGTGCGCCTTTGTTGGATGAATATGGACGTGTATTGGGAATTCATGAGGGACGCAATAAAGGTGAAACGAATTTTTCCTATTATATACCGATTTGGGAAGTTCTTCGGGCTTTAAACATTAAATATAAAAACTCTTGACAAAAAAACACTTTAGGTGTAGAATAAAGGTCGGACGATAGGAAGGCTTGTTCAACGTAATACTCCTCAACATGTAGACAAGTAAAGGATTCTCCCCCTCTTCTTATCGTCTCGATTTTTATCATTTGATGGAGGCATCATGACAAAATCATCCGATTTTTCTTTACAAGATATCGCCCAAATTCATCGTGATTTTCATCAAATATATCCCTCGGATTTATTGGAAGACCTTTCAGATTCGGAACCAACTGTTTATCAAGAAGCTCAAATATTAAATCAATTATTGATAGACAGACGTTCCAATGTTGTGCCACAACCCGAACACACGGATTGTTTACAAAGTTCGGCTTCGTTTGTGCCAAAACAAACGGATATTTTAACCCCCGGGTGGAGCCGTATCCAACGTAAGGGGCAGAAAAATTGGGCCGATTTTCAAAATTTAATGACGTTATATGCCCTCAATCAATTATTTCCATATCAAATAGATTTACCTCAGGCCCAATATGATTACCAAAGACTTGTGTTCGCTGTGGAACGTTTTGATGAATTAAAACATCCCACAAAGCGACATCATCTCTCTGCATCTGAACGATTACAAGGAAAAGGGACCTATGTTGTATTTGGTCAAAGAACGATTGATGCCTGCCTGCATAACAATCCTGTAGATGTTGAGGAACAACTGTATCTCTTAAACCGTGAAATTTCCGATGCTGAAGCAGGAAATTTTTATAATGCCCAAAAATTAAGGCGTGCCTATAATATTTCGCAACCTATTGTTTCACGATTAAAACAAAGGTATAAAACTTAATTTTTTGGTCGATTATTTATTCTTTGTAATAAACGCCTTCTGACCATTTGACCCAACCTGCTTAAATTACTTAATCGATCTCTTAAACGTCTTTTGGGCGGGGCCTTTTTCTGCTCTGCTGTATTATCGCTTTGGTTTTGTTCTGAGGGATGATTTTCGGACATTCTTTTTAATTCCTCTGGGGACATTTGTTCCACTTGTTCTTGGGATAGTTCTTTATGGTCTTCATCAACCTGATGAATCATTTGGGACATTTGCTCCCCCTCTCCGAATTGTTCCGTATGGACAGCCATTTGTGCGGCGGATTTTTCTAATGCTGTCGCCCCAACGGATAAAAATTCAGGTCCTAAACCGGCTTTAATCAGTTCCGGGGCTAAATTCTCATTTTTAATTTTTTCGTTGAGTTCTTTAACCTTAGATACATCAATATCCTTCATCTCTTTGGCGGCTTGTCCGGCATTTCTTTGGTCAAATCCTGCTTGTGCTTCCATCACTTCACGGGCAAATTGACGAGTTTCCTCAAAACTTTTTCCTGTTACCTGTTCTACTTTTTCTTGTGCAGCTTTCCTTTCTGCTTCTTGATGTTCGGCTGTTTGGGGTTGTTTTTGTTCTGTTTCTTCCATGATTTTCTCCTTATTTCTGATATTTGTTATAAACAAAACAGACCCAAAAAGCAATAAAAAAATTTCAAAATAAAAAAAACGACCACAGGAATGAACCGGTGGTCGTTAGAGTGTTTTTAATCTTATGCGTCTGGTAAGATGTCTGCCAGTTCAGCAGAAGATTGAGTCTTTTCTTCCTTTTTATCTTTTTTAGGTTTCTTTTCAAAAGGAATTTCCTCACCTGTTTCCTGATTGACACGCTTCATGGATAAACGCACTTTACCCCGTTCAATGCCCATACAGATGACTTTGACTTTATCTCCTTCTTTCAAAACGTCGGTGACTTTTTCCACCCGTTCTGATTTAATTTCGGAGACATGCACCAGTCCGTCCCGATTAGGCATAAAGGTAACAAAAGCACC
>JAZUJZ010000011.1:0-8340 GCA_045643025.1 Alphaproteobacteria bacterium | reverse complement strand
CAACCTGTGGTCCAAAAAATTTATCAACGAGCCCCAAAAATCAAGGTCATTCATCAATATGATGACTTCCCTTATTTTTGTCCGCCCCCACGTTCTTATTACAGACATTGTCGTCCAAGATATATTCCCCGTTGCCCACGTCGTTTTTATCGGCATTGGCGCTATGACAGAGGGCCACATTGTTGGTAAATAAAAAACACTTGACTTTTGTCAAGTTTTATGATATAATAGACTTATCATCTAAAAAAGGAGGATGTAAATGAATAAACAAAAATCAATTAAAAATATGTCTGGTGCTGCTTTTATGGCAGCAATGGCTCTTGTGTCTGCCCCAAAAGCAGCCAATGCAAATTTATTAAATGTTGGTTACAGAAATGATGGACACGAAACACAAGCCGGTGTTCAAGTGAATGTGTGGGATGGTGCCAGTAAGGTGATTGATTCCACAGGAACAGCCCTTTACAATACAGGCAGTGGTGTTGCGAATATCGTTGGTGCCACAGGTCAAGCAGTGGGTAGCGTTGTCGGTGGCGTTGGTCAAGCTGCAGGGTCTATCATTGGTGCCACAGGTCAAGCCGGTGCCGGTATTGTTGGAACTGCTGTTACTCCTATCGGTGGACATACCTGTTTAGATGGTGGTTGTCGCCATTACACACCACAAGTCGGTTATGCAACTTATCCAGTTGCTCGCACTATGGCCTATCCGACTGCACAACAAGTTGTTCGTCCAACCTATTACAGCACAGCTCCAGCCGTCAGAACAGTAGTGGCTAATCCGGATGTTGTTTATCAATCCATTCGTCCGCAAATGTCTGTGGTAAAACCGGCCTATATGACCTATCAAACAGCCCCGGTTCAACAAGTTCCCGGAACTGTAACAGTAAAAGAAACATATGATGCCTATTCCTATCAAACAGAGGATTCATCTGTTTCACAGACAGTGAGAACTCGTTTTGAAGATAATCCGGCTGCAGGATATCGTTCAAAAGAAACTCATGCTAAAAAAATTACACGCAGAGTGTATTATACAGCAGAGTATTAATAAATCTTAAATGAAAAGTCCCGCTCCAAAGGCGGGGCTTTTTTTATTTTCTACCAAATAACTTTTCAATATCCCCTAATCTCAGGGTAATATACGTGGGACGACCATGAATACACTGACCGGATGTGCCACACTGTTCCATTTGGCGCAACAGAGCATTCATTTCTTCAATCGTCAATGTCCGCCCGGCTCGAACAGAACCGTGGCACGCCATCTTGGCACAAATATCCTTCATTTTATCCTTTAATAAAACGGTATCATCATACTCTTTTAAGGTATTCACCAAATCCCGAATGATTTGCGCTAAATCCGTCTTATCCAATAAAGCGGGAATTTCACGAACAGCAATAGAATCCGTCCCAAAAGCATCCAACACCCACCCCATTTGTTTGAGTTCTTCGGCTTTTGAATTTAATAACACAACTTCTTCGGGTTTCAAATCAATAATTTCCGGAACCAACAATAATTGTGTCTGGATATGAGCGTTAAGATGAGAGATTAATTTTTCATAAGTCAAACGTTCATGCGCCGCATGTTGATCAATGATTAAAATAGCATCACGGGTTTGACTGATAATATAATTTTGACAAACCTGTGCTTTGGCAAAACCAAGCGGAGGAAATGTTTCTGTGACTTGAGAAACGGGTGAAAAATCAGATTTTACACTATAACTTTCTGACAATTGTAAAGGTAAATCTTTAGATAAAAAAACAGATGAAGATTTAGAATGATCAACATGTTTAAGTAATGGGGACTGTGTCGGGACACTATCTAAAGCCCCGATTTTTAATGTTGTTGCCGTTTGATGTCCATGTTCAGCCAATACAGAACGAATAGAGGCCACCATCATTCCCCGAATACGTGCAGTATCTGCAAAACGAACCTCAGTTTTTGCAGGCGATACATTTACATCCACTTGATGAGAAGGCACCTGTAAAAACAAAGCCAATACAGGATACCCTTCACTCCCATGTCCCATTAAACCTTGATAAGCCCCACGAATGGCCCCCAATAAAACTTTATCTTTAACACATCTTCCATTCACAAATAAATACTGATCAGATGTGGTCGGACGGGTATAGGTCGGTAATCCCACAAATCCGGAAAGTTGAATTTCTTCATACGTTGTTTGAATGGGTAAAGCGTTTTCCTGAAATTGATGACCAATAATCATCGCTACTCGCTCAAACAACTTCTGTGTTTTGGGATAGTGTAAAAGTTTTTTATGTTCATTTTCCAAAACAAAAGAGACAGTCGGATAACACATTGCTAATTTATCAACAATTTCACGAATAGCCAATTGTTCACTTTGGTCTGATTTTAAAAATTTCAATCTGGCCGGTGTATTATAAAATAAATCTTCAACTTCAACTAAAGTCCCACGAGCAAAAGGAACCGGAATCACCGGCATTTTTTTGCCACCCTCTACATAAATCTGCCATCCGGAATCATCTTTCTGTGTCCGAGATGTAATCTTCATTTTAGAAACAGACGCAATAGATGGTAAGGCCTCCCCCCGAAAACCCAAAAAATTGATATCCAATAAATCATCCGAGGGTAATTTACTGGTTGCATGTCTTTCTATCGCCAGAGCCAACTCATCTGCCGTCATACCTTTTCCATTATCAAAAACAGAAAAATAACTTTTCCCTCCGCTATGAATCTTAATTTCAATATGATCAGCCCCGGCATCAATAGCATTTTCAATTAATTCTTTTACAGCACTGGCAGGCCGTTCAACCACTTCACCGGCTGCAATTTGATTCACTAAAACAGGGGGCAATATACGTAACATACAAATCCTTCTTTTTAGGATAGAATAGCGAATTTTTACACAAGATGCAAGTCAGATTTTCAATGATTGTTTCTACTTAAATCACTTTCAACTTGCCATCAGGTATAAAATATGGTATAGAACAGGAAAAGGATAAAAAGTGAAATTTTTAACGCTTTTAATTTGTTGTCTTATCTGCCTACCATCGTATGCAAATACGAATGTTGTCCCCCGTTTAAGTTTATCAGACATTCCCGAAACAACAAATCAAATAACCTATAATCCCGAAAAATTAAAAAGAAACACAATTACATTGGTGGGAACAGCGGTTGCCACAATGGCTCTGCTTTATCTCATGCCCTCCAGTTTTACAAATTGGGACGATGAAGATACAAAAAATCCCACAAAAAAATGGTGGGATAATGTTTCACACGCTCCTGTGTGGGACAAAGACGACTTCTTTTTGAATTATATCACCCATCCCTATTCCGGAGCAATTTATTATATGGGTGCCCGATCAGCCGGCGTCAGTGAATTCGGATCATTTTTATATTCAACGGCCCTCTCCACTTTTTTCTGGGAATATGGAATTGAGGCCTTTGCCGAACGTCCCTCTATTCAAGATTTAATTGTCACTCCTGTTCTTGGATCTCTATTGGGGGAAGTTTTTTATTCGGCAAAACAAAACATCCTCAAAAACAACAAACAATTATGGGGTTCCGAGGCATTTGGAAAAACCGCCCTCTTTTTAATGGATCCCATCACGGAAATCAGTGATTTAATTTGGGAAAATTCCGAGTCTCAAAATCGTTTTTCCTTATCCAGCCATCCGATTGTCGGACAAAATCAACACTTTGGATACGGCATTCAAATGGAATTCAAATTTTAACCCCCTAAAGAACCAAATTTTGCCCCTGTTAATTGCCCCAAGTGTTGGGGATTCATTTCAATTGTTATCCCGACTTTACCCCCACTGATACAAATTGTTCTAAATTGCAAAGCACTGGCATCAATCCAAGTTTCAAATTGTTTCTTCATACCGATAGGGGAACATCCACCATGCACATAACCGGTCGTGGCCAACAATT
The DNA here is from genome assembly GCA_045643025.1 of Alphaproteobacteria bacterium. Lineage (GTDB taxonomy): Bacteria > Pseudomonadota > Alphaproteobacteria > CAAHEQ01 > UBA3637 > UBA3637. The sequence goes on along the minus strand of JAZUJZ010000011.1, from coordinate 4,436 downwards.
TTTTTAATGCTAACATTTCCAAACTTTTAACTTGAGCCAATTCTGCCGCCTTTTTAAGATTTAATTCGCTTGAGGCCGGAACAACACAAACAATACAGTTATGTTGAGGTGTTATTGTTACCAAGGTTTTGAATATTTGTTCGGTGGGTTTATTCAAATAATGAGCGACAGCAACAGCATCCACGCCCTGTTTAACATCATATTCATAAAATTGAAAAGGAATATGGGCTTTTTCCAATAAACGCATCACATTTGTTTTTTGCATGAAAGAAAATATAGCATCATTTCTTTCAAAAGGCAACCCAAACCACTTAATACTTGCAACTCATCTGCTGATATGATAAACTTTAAGTATTAACAAAAGGATAAAATATGAAAGTGATACTCGTTAATGGCTCACCACACCCAACAGGTTGCACCCATACAGCACTAAAAATCATTCAAGAAGTATTGACATCTGAGGGGATAGAATCTGAAATCTATCAAGTTCCGAACAAAACGTTGTCTTGTCAAGCATGCTATCAATGTCGAGAAAAAAAACAATGTATTCTCAACGACGGAGTAAATGAATTTTTAGATAAGATGGAAAAATCCGATGGTTTAATTATCGGCTCACCTGTTCATTATGCAGCAGCCAGCGCCCTTATCGCTAATTTTTTGGATCGTGTTTTTTTTGTTGGTAACACCAGAAATATCCTGGCTCATAAGATAGGAGCAGCAATTGTCAGTGCCAGACGTGCCGGAACAACCGCTGCTTTAGACCAATTAAATAAATACTTTACAATTTCACAAATGCCTATCATCAGCGGCAGATATTGGAATATGGTGCATGGCTCAAACCCTTCAGACGTTTTACAAGATAAAGAAGGTTGTCAAAATTTACGTATTTTGGCAAAAAATTTTGCTTACGCCCTAAAGTGTATTGAGTGTGGGAAAAAAGCAGGCCTGATGCCACCGACTCCCGAAACAATTGAATGGACAAATTTTATAAGATAAAAAATGAAATATCGTTTGATTGGAAATATGACCGGAAATTCAATGGATGCCATTGATTTGGTGTTAACTGAGTTTGATGGAAATCAAATGCGAGATATTTGCACCTATTCAAAACCTTATTCAAAAGAAATGCAACAAAAAATGGAACAATTGAGAAAACAGGTCAAAAATAAAACAAAATCACAAATTTTGGCTCTTTCCCAATTTCACACTATTCATGATGAATACATTTCACAAGTGGCAGATTGTATCAATGAAATGTGTCAAAAGAATCATTTGAATAAATCAACCATAAATGCAATTGGTTTTCATGGAAAAACATTGGATCATAACCCTCCATCAAAAGCCAAAGTGGATAAAACCAAGCCCTATACGTTGCAAATCGGGTCAGGACAAATGTTGGCAAATTTAACAGGAATACCGGTCGTCTATGATTTTCGCAGTGCTCCTTTAATGGCTGGTTTTGATGGGGCTCCACTGGTTCCGGCCCACAACACCCATATTTCGCAAACAGAGGGTGATGGCTGTTATTACAACGGGGGGAACACATCCAATTTTGCTTGGATTATCAAAGGAGTTGTCCGAACGGGCACAGATGCCGGTCCCTTTAACGAATATATTGATAATTATATCCGCCAGAACACATCCGAAAGTTTTGATAAAAACGGACAATACGGCCAAAAAGGGAAATTAAACACAGAACTTTTACAAAAACTTTTTGATATAGGACGAAATTTTTATGAACGAAAAATCCCCAAATCAGGTGATCCCCAATACTACTATAAGGATAAAGTTTTCCAAATAGTTCAAAAAATGGGGATTTCTTTTCATGATGCCCTACATACCATGGAATACTTTGCGGCCTATATCGCAGTGCAAGCACTGACTTTAACAGATAAAAAAATGGCGCTTCCCCCACATCTGATTTTATTTGGCGGAGGATGGAAAAATCCCATTGTGCGCAAAAGTTTTGAAAACCTTATTCAGAAAAAGGGGTATGTTCTGGCTGAACACAAAAAACAGTTTGATGATTTCTTAAACAGATTCAAAACACCCCCAAACATTAGATATTCCAGTTTTGGTGAAATGATGGAAGCCAGACTTTTTGCGGATTTAGCTCGCTATAAATTGGAAAATCGACCTTGGGAAATACCCGAAATTACCCAAGCCGGGAAAAAAGTCATTTGTGGTGTCTATGTCAAACCAAATAACCAAACAAACTATCGGGACAAAATCAACTTAGCTGCCAAAGGGTGGCAACAAGAATTTCAAAGACACCAAAACCAACCGCAACATTAAAAAGGAAACAAAAAATGCAACCTATTTTATCAGCTTTTATTTGCTTACGTGGCACAAAATTAACATTGGAAGAAGCCCAACTGCTCAAACAATATAATCCGGCCGGATTAACATTATTCAAACGCAACATTGAAACGCCAGAACAGGTCAAAAAACTGGCTGATGATATTCAAACAGCCGTCGGACGAGATAATTTTTTAATTGCCATTGATCAAGAAGGGGGCTTAATCCGTCGTTTACGTCCTCCCTACTGGCACGAATATGTTTCCCAACAACAATTAGGCACCCTCCCTACTCCACAAGCCGAAAGGGCCACAGAATTGCACGCCACTTTAATGGCTGAGGATTTACATCAATTGGGCATCAACATTACCTTTGCTCCTATCGCCGATACTTTACACAAGGAGACAACCGGTGCCATTGCTTCCCGATGTTTTTCCGAGGATCCGAAGGTGGTTGCTAAATATGCTGCATTATTGGCAAAAACCTATATGAAAAATGGGATTTGTCCCTGTATGAAACACCTGCCCGGACATGGTTTGGCTAATTCAGACTCACATATCGGATTACCGGTCATCAATGCGGATATGCAGGCCATCTGTCGTGACTTTTTCCCATTTCAAGAAATGGCAAAATTTATTCCTTTCGGAATGACAGCCCATGTTGTTTTACCCAAAATTGATAATAAACCCATTACACAATCCAAAAAGGGAATTCAACTGATCCGTCAAGAAATCGGGTTTGACGGACTGTTAATTACGGATGCCATTGAAATGAAAGCATTACAGGGAAGTCTTGCCGAAAAAACAACCGCCAGTTTAGAGGCCGGCTGTGATCTTGTTTGTTTCTGTTCCGGACATAACCAAGAAAATCCGCATTTAATCGAAGAAAACACACAAGTTTTAAAAGCCAGCCACCCCCTATCTGATAAAACAGCAGAAAGATTGGCCAAAGTGGTTAAAACAATTCAAACACCATATCAAAGCAACATCAATCCTGCATTGATTCAAGAATACGATTTATTGGTCAATCCAACCCAAAACATCAAACCGCAAGGGCCAAATAATCTCACCGAAAATTGGGGGGACAGAATTATCACAAATTAAACAGATAAATACAATACACGATATTGACACGGTCAAATCGTTTTTTACGATATTTTTCCAGAAGAATCCAACTATGATTGCCAAGATTTTATGGATTCTATCACTGGTAAGCATAAATATAAAAGACTGGAGTATTATTTTTGTGTTGTTAATAAAAAAATTGTCGGATTTTGTGGCATCTATTCACAATCAGAAGATGAGTGTTGGTTGGGTTGGTTTGGTATTAAACCCGATTACCGACGTCACGGATATGCCCGTAAAATGTTAAAAGTGTTATTTTCCCAAATGAAAAAATACGGTTATAAAGTTATGCGATTATATACAGATAAATCCTTTAACCATAACGCTTACAGGTGGTAAATAATACCAAACATTATATATATACCACACGATTAGCGTCAGCGACTGACGGGGATAAAAGGGGGACGATAAATGTGTTATTATTTGAGATATTTTTCCACTGAATATATATTAGAGGCCTTCTTTAGGTCTTTTTCATCTAACAGCAAGAAAATACCTGAATAAGTATGAAAAGTTGTTTTATAATGGTGAGTTTCAGGTGTAGTTGTGGTTGTCATTGATGTACCGCTTGCTGTACCGCTTGAAAAAGTATCAAAGCTTTTACCATTTTGTGCTCTAATATTGCCTTGTGAAGTTGTGTTTAAGTTGAGTGAGGTAAAGGAGGTAGTTGTTTTATTGGTTGTATAACTTCTTAAGTTTTCTTGCATGGATACATGTTTATCTAATAGTGTAAAATATTTATATCCAAGTTCGTCGGCTTTTTTTGCCATATTTTCAAGAGCTGTTTGTTTTGCTGTATCCCTATTTCCAAAAGCATTGCTCTGACAGGTTGATTTCCATAACTTTCCCTCTAATACTTTTCCTTGAAGTCCTATTAACTCTACGGGATCAATTTCTTCAACCTTTGGTGGGTTCCATATATTGTAGCGAACGCAAGCTGATAAAAAAAACACGCAAATTATAGACAGTAATTGTTTCATATATTTTCCTTTCAAGAATTGAATGCTATTATAT
>JAZUJZ010000010.1:0-1823 GCA_045643025.1 Alphaproteobacteria bacterium | reverse complement strand
TTTAATTTTGGCATTTTATTTCCTTTTTTTAATATTAAACAGCGTCTGGGGGCAGCCAAGATAAAATAGCCCCTTTGACAACAAAGGAGATTGTATCAAATCATTTTCTTTTTGTCAAGAAAAAAAATTAAATTGACTTATCGTCAAAAAAATGCTATCCTTACAGCATTAATCCGGAGGTTTCCATGAAAAAAACTATTAAAGCCAGTATTGTTATTATTTTAGCCCTACTGTTTATTGGATTTTTAGCATACAAAAAATATTATAACAAGCAGGATGAACTACCTGTTTCTCCCTCAACAGAGACCGAAACAAAAAATCCAGAAACAATTGGACCACAGGCCAGAGTTGATGTCATTGTCCCCAGCAATCAGAATCGACATGTTTTAGAGGTAAAACTGGCTGATTTACTTTTATCAGCGGAAGAAAGCACACAAGAGGTTTATGCCGTTCATACCGACAATCAAAAAATGACTTTTTCAGTAACCCCCTCAAAGAACACACAAATTTTACTGCAATTCAAAGGACCATTTGAAAAAGATTCTGCTGATAAATTTGTGGAACATTGGATTAAATATACTTCTGTTAAAGTAGATGGCAGGGTTGCTCTGTCAATTCCACAAACCGTATGGTATAATCAACCTTATGATTATACATTTATGTCAAAAAAAGGAAAGACATACGTTATTGAAGTGGAATGGAAAAAACTATAATCCCTTTCTTGTTTGTTGTAATTTTTTATCCATCCAAGATTGGTATTCTCGTCTGAGTGCCACCGATGAGAAATCCGGAACCTCTATGATGAGCGTATCCCCCTCTTTAATTCTTTTTAAAACAGGATCAAAACAATAACGATTAATAAATTTATGTAAACTTTTTTCTATCAAACATAAATTGGAAAGACGATTATTTCCCCCACCCGATAACGGCACAATATGGTGAATATCAAATCCCTTTGGAATTAAACCACGTGCAGCCCGAGCCAGATTCATTTCTTTGACATAAGCATCCAACTTTCCACTGCGATACAGCCACAATATAAAAACACGATTAAGTCTTTTGTGATCAAACTGTTTACGCATTTCATGGGTATATTCTTTGTTTTTTTTGGTAAATATCACACTCATTTTATCCTGCCTTTAACTTCATAATTGCCTTTTCTTTTTCAAATAGATAAAGTAATATATGTAAATTTTTGTGTTGTTCTTGTTTTAACAAAGGATCACTTTCTAATATCTGTTCGGCCGTTTGATTAGCTAAATTAAGCAGATCTTGATTTTCGGGTAAATGAGCACATCTAAATTCTTCAAAACCACTTTGACGAACACCTAAAATTTGACCAGCCCCCCGCATTTCCAAATCCGCATCAGCAATTTGAAAACCGTCATTTGATTGACGTAGCAAGGATAAACGCTGTAACGCAACTGGGGATAGTTTTCCATGTAATAACAGACAACACGCCTCTTTATCTGAACGTCCCACACGTCCACGTAATTGGTGTAAAGAGGCCAAACCAAAACGTTCAGCATTTTCGATGACAATGATATTCGCACTTGGCACATCCACCCCGACTTCAATCACCGTTGTGGAAATTAAAACCTGAATTTTACCATTTTGAAAATCATGCATTACCTGATTTTTGTCGGTCGTTTTCATTTGACCATGTAATAATCCGACTTTATCATGAAAAACATCCTGTAACATTTTGAATCTTTTTTTAACAGCACCCAACTCCAATTGATCATTTTCATTAATCAACGGACATACCCAATATGTTTGATGGTGATTTAATAAAATTTTTTGGACTATTTCCGGAATCTTTT
>JAZUJZ010000009.1:0-4273 GCA_045643025.1 Alphaproteobacteria bacterium | reverse complement strand
ATTTTACCGACAGAAAATATGATATCTTATTGGCGACCAGTATTATTGAATCCGGGTTGGATATTGCATCTGTGAATACCATGATTGTTTATCGGGCGGATATGTTTGGATTGGCTGCTCTTTATCAGTTACGGGGACGAGTGGGGCGTTCTCGGCAAAAGGCCTATGCCTATTTAATGACAACAGGTACTTTATCCGCTAACGCTCACAAAAGATTAGAGGTGATGCAAAAATTGGATTCTTTGGGGGCTGGGTTTATGTTGGCCAGTCATGATTTGGATATTCGGGGTGCCGGTAATTTATTGGGCTCGGAACAATCCGGCCATATTCGTGAAATAGGCGTGTCGCTTTACCAAAAAATGTTGGCACAGGCCGTTCAATCTTTGCGTCAGGAGCAACCTCTTTCGACCAATCCGGATTTATCTCCACAAATTTCTGTGGGATTGCCGGTTTTAATTCCTGCAACTTATATTTCAGAATTGGATATCCGTATGGATTTATATCGTCGTATGGGTGAGGTTCAAACACTGACTGATATTAATACTTTAAGAGAGGAATTAAAGGATAGATTCGGCTTATATCCAACAGAAACAGAAAATTTATTCCTCACACTTGAATTAAAGTTATTGGCAAAACAGGCCAATATCGAGCGTATAGAGGCGGGAGAAAAGGGGGCTACGATTGCCTTTTTTAATAATACTTTTCCAAATCCTGCCGGTTTGGTGGATTTAATCAAAAGTCAATCCGGCACTATGCGTATTCGTCCCGATCAAAAAGTGCTGATGATGAGACCATGGCAAACACCCGAACAACGCCTGAAGGGGGTGCGTGATTTGTTGGAAAAAATTGTTGGTTTGGTTTGTAAAAACTAAAAATACTTTTTTTACTTGACAAAGGGGTTAAATTTTTCTAGAACAGATTCCGTACACTCCCATTTGGGAAAAATGTTTAATTAAACAAAAAGGAAAATAAAATGTTAAAAAATGAATCTGGTCGTTCAATGGTTGAAATGTTGGGCGTTTTGGCAATTATCGGTGTTTTATCAGTTGGGGGAATTGCTGGCTATACAATTGCTATGCGTAAATACAAAGCCAATGAATTATTGGCCGCTGCTGCACAATGCGGTATTTTGGCCCGTTCTGCAAATGCCGGAAATGGCATTACTGGGACCGTAGCTTGTGGTTCTACAGGATTAAAGGTTGATTATAATACTGTGGATGCAACAAAGATGGAGGCCTCTTTAAGTGGTTCAACCGTGACCGTTGCTGTGACATTGGCAAATGAAAAGGTCTGTGATGAAATGGTGAATGCAACCGCTGATCATAATGATCTTTGCAGTGCTTCTCGTCAAGTGGAATTAACTTGGGGCGATGACAGCGCTTCTGCTTCATAAGTTTTTTTTACTGAACAAAATCCCCTAATCGCATGATTGGGGGATTTTTGTATTCTCTGACGATTTTTTTGAAAAAACGCCTATAAAATGTGCCGATGAATGCTTCTGAAAGGGAAAAATTTATCAAAATATGCATTTTTTAAAAATAATTAAAAAAATATATTGATTTATTTATTAATTTGTGTTCAACTAAAAACAATATCCCAGGGGGTATGTGTTTTTTGCAAAAAATATAAAGGTTGGAAATTAAACAAAAAGGAGACTAAATGTTAAAGAAAATTTCTCAGGAAAATGGTCGCAGCATGGTTGAAATGCTGGGGGTTTTGGCTGTAATTGGTGTTTTATCTGTGGCGGCCGTTGCCGGCTATCAATTGGCGATTACCAGACACAAAGGAAATGAATTGCTGAATGAGGCCTCTAAACGGGCGGTAGTGATTGCCAGCCAGATGTTGCAAGAAAAAGAACCCAATATTAAGGAATTTGATAATACAAATATTGCGAACTTGGGAATTGGATTTACTGAAACAATTGATACGAACGGGAATTTATTCACATTAAAAACAACGGGAAACGTGGAAAAAAAGATTTGTGCGGCACTTTATAATGCTATCGGGGATACGACAACGGTTCGTTTGTTGCAATCCGGTTCGGTGGATGTAACCTCCGCCGATAAATGTACCACGGCCCCCCTTTCCTTTACCTTTAATAAAAATTTAACAGATACCGGATTGGGATATGAACCTCACATGGATCCGGATAATCCTGAAAACTGTGCTCCAGGTTGGACTGGCCCGCATTGCGACCAATGCCAAATGGGCTACTTTAAGGATGGAGAAAATTGTAAAAAAGCAGAAACAGAAGAAGAATGTGAAGCCGCTGGTTCTGCGTGGGATGTGGATAACGATGCATGTTGTACCAATCCGGATACAAGTGATATATGTTGTTGGGCTGCTGGCCGAGAATGGGGTGATAGATGTTGTCCAGAAGGTGTGACAGTAGGAGAGTGGGGTTATTGTTGTGATGGCAGCGAGGAGAGTCTAAAAAATGATGCGGGATGTTGTACAAATGCCGGCCTAGAATGGGCAGGAGCCAACTGGGATGGGACATGTTGTCCGGAAGGAGTAAAGGCAGGAGAGGAGTATTGTTGTGATAGCGAAGGAATAAATACTGATCCAGCCTGTTGTGAAATTGCCGGTCGTAACTGGGCAGGAGGCTGGGACAGTGGGGAATGTTGCCCCACAGGCGTACAGCCAGGAGAGGACTATTGTTGTGATAGCGAAGGAATAGAAAATGATCCGTATTGTTGTGAAGCTGCCGGCCGAGAATGGGGGAGTAGATGTTGTCCGGAAGGAGTAGCAGCAGGATATAACTATTGTTGTGATAGCGAAGGAATAGAAAATGATGAGGGGTGTTGTGAAAGTGTAGCTGGCCGAGAATGGGCAGGAGACTGGGATGGGACATGTTGTCCGGAAGGCGTATCAGCAGGAGATGGTTATTGTTGTGATAGCGAAAGAATAGAAAATGATCCAGGATGTTGTGAAGCCGCCGGCCGAGAATGGGCTGATTCTAATTGGCAATGTTGTCCGGAAGGAGTAAGTCCAGTTGATGGTTATTGTTGTGTTGGCTCTGAAATAGAAAATGATCCTTTTTGTTGTGAGAATGCTGGTCGAGGATGGAGTGCTTATGGATGTTGTCCAGAGGGAGTAGCAGTAGGAGATGAGTTTTGTTGTGATAGCGAAGGAATACAACGTGATCCAATATGTTGTGTAGGTGCGGGAGGAACGTTCGATGATGAGGAATGGCGGTGTATCCGTTAGACATCATTTTTAAATCACATAAAATCGGCCCTACCTAACGGTGGGGCTGATTTGTTAAACGGAAATATAATAGCAGGGGATTTAATATAGTTTGCATTTATCTATCTTAAATTTTAAAATCCAGAAGGGTTTGGTTGAAATTTCTGTATCTACCCCTGATGGGGTGGTGTTACCTTTGATGTATACCTTATACTTTTTTTTACCAGATCTATCACAGATAGGTTACATTTTATAAAAACGATTGGAATGATAAACGTTCACATAAATGAATACAAAAGTCTCTTGAATATATTATCTTAATCTTGTATAATAAATGGCAAGAGCTCATTAATCAAGGAGAAAATATGACACTTCCAAACTTTCAAAAAATGATGTATCCAGCCTTAAAATGCTATGCAGATGGTAAGGAATTACGTCCAAGAGATATTGAAAATGAAGTCGCAGATATACTTAAAATTCCGTCAGAAGCAAGAGAAGAACTTATTCCAAGTCAGATAGAGACGGTATTAAAAAATCTATATTCAGGCAAAACGATACGGTGAAAATAAAGTACATGAGAAAGAGATGAGGGATTTTGTTGGTGCTTTAGGATGTTCTACCGTCAGAAAAGGTATTTTTATAACAACTTCCGTCTTTGATAAACGGGCAGAAAATTTAGCGTGTAGTGCCCAAGGCAAGATAATTCACTTAATCGATGGTGAAAAATTATCCAAATTATTGATTAAGCATGGTGTTGGGGTGAGGAAAAAACACACTTTTGAAGTCAAAGAAATTGATAACGAATATCTTTTAGACGAATAATTACTGAAGAACACACTGTGGAAAAGTGAATTTTGGTATGAATGGAAGTGTAACATAATATTTTCCATTTCTGTTCCACAATCTGGGTTGTATATTTGTCATAGTGCTGTATCACAATGCTGTGCCAAAATTAAAACAGGAATAAAATATAAAAAAATAACCTATATATTTCAATAGGTTATCTTCTAATTGGTGGAGGTAAGGAGGGTCGAACTCCTGACCTTTGCAATGCCATTGCAACGCTCTACCAACTGAGCTATAC
>JAZUJZ010000008.1:0-1693 GCA_045643025.1 Alphaproteobacteria bacterium | reverse complement strand
TTGAATCCAAACAGGATGTTTTGGATCGTCTTCTAAAATACGGCACAACCGTGCCATTTGAACATCAATTGTTCGATCCAAATTCATGTGAAGTTTTTGTACCAAATCTTCCCGTGATAAAATTCCCAATGGCGCTTGAATCAAAGCTTGTAATAATTGTTGTTCTGTAATAGTCAAAGAAACAGGATGCAAATTTTTTGTTAAAAGACCATTTTGAACGTTATATTGAAACGGGCCAAAAGAAACAACGTTTTGATTAGAGGTTTGATGTTTTAATAAATTTTTAATTCTTAATAAAAGTTCTTTTGGATCAAAGGGTTTAGATAAATAATCATCAGCCCCAGATTCTAATCCCGAAATACGATCAGATGTTTGTCCCATCGCCGTCAGCATTAAGATAGGTGTTTGAATCCCCCTTTGACGTAAAGATTTTGTATATTCTATTCCGTTTTGAACGGGCATCATAACATCCATAATCATAGCATCAAAAACAAATAATTTTAAAAGTTCATCTGATTCTTGGGGATCTTCCGCCAAAGTCACTGTAAACCCCGCTTGGGTTAAGTATTTTCCAAGCAGTTTACGCAATCCTTCATCATCATCAATAATCAGCAAATGAGGCATTTTATTCCTTAAATTAATTGATTGAGCATCTTACGGCCCATTTCTCCCCCATCGCCGGACAACTTCTTCCATAAAATATTTTGCAACATCACCAAATCATTTTGCAAGACATTCAAATCAGCTGAATCAAATGATTGATGAGATTGAATAAAGTTATAAAGGTGGGTTGCCACATCCGTCACCAAAGGATAACCGAAAACAGAACCTTGTGACATCAATTTATGTGTCGTTGTCATTAATCGGGATTGCAAAAAACGGGTGCGTTCCGGTTCGTACAGGCCACGCGCTTCCACCAAAACCTGTCGCATGGATTGAACATCACCACACACCATGGCAGGAAACACACGCATTAAATCTTCTTGTGCTTCTTGTTCGGTCATTTCATGACGAGGTGATTCAGTGGCCTTAGCCTTTTTTTTAACAGGCGTAGAAGCCAGTCCAGAAACATCAAATATCGCCATACGAAACCTCCTTTATTTTTTTTAAAGAGTATAGTCAAAAATTCCCCCTTTGTCCAGTGTTTTTTGTTTTTAATAAAAATCAATAAAAAAACATATTTTTAATACTATTTTCCTTGACAAAGGAGAAACGATTATGTAAACATAAGGGTGTAAATATTTACGGGGATAGGGATTTTTGGTGAAACATATAAAAAAACTGGTATTATGCCTGGTCATCAGCCTGATAGGAATAGGCTTAGATTCTTCTGCCTATGCCTATGGGACTATTCGCCCTAAGCCAAATAACGGTTGGTCCTATCCCAGCAGTCAAACGAATTGGACATTTACCCCAACAAACAATTTTACTCCCCGTAGAATTGTGTATCAATATGCTCAATCGAACAACCAGGCCGGCCTGAGATATATGCTCTATCAGGGCTATTCTCTGGATATGATTGACGAAAAGGGAAATACCCCTTTATGTGAAGCCGTTTGGCGTGGCAATTGGGTGGCTTATCAGGTTTTAATGAATTACGGGGCCGATATTAATGCGCCCTGTATGCAAAAAATTCCCGAACCTTACAAAGCCCGTTTGGGACTTTCAGATAATGAAAGCCTTGTGTATCCGG
>JAZUJZ010000007.1:0-6136 GCA_045643025.1 Alphaproteobacteria bacterium | reverse complement strand
AGGACTTGGGGTTACACCGGATAAAAATCGGGCGAAAAATTATTTTATCGCAGCAGATAGTGTGGATTATTTTCCGGCCTCTGCCGAATTGGGAAAGTTGTTGATTGAATTAAAAAATGAAAATACGGCAGTGGCTTATTTGAAAAAAGCCAGTTTGGCCGGTGAAGCAGATGCCTCTTTTTATTTGGCACAATTGTATGCCGATGAAACATCACCTCTTTATAATTTAAATAATGCCTATGCCTATTATTTAATTTCGGCATTGGGCGGACATATGAAGGCCCAATATCAGTTGGGAAAACTGTATCTGACGGGCCGTGGTGTTCCTCAAGATTATAAAAGTGCTTTCAAATGGCTCAATCGTTCGGCCAGACAAGGATATGTGATGGCTCAAATAGATTTGGCCGATTTATATCAAACCAATAAACAGTTTGAAAATAAGGGAAATTCCTATGCGTGGTATAGTATTATTGCGGCTTATAATACAGATGAATTGGGACAAAAGGCCCAAGCGAAACGGGATGAATTGGAACAAAAATTAAATAAAAAAGAATTGGTTAAATGGCAACAGACATTGTCTAAATGGAAATTTATTCCCCCCGAAAAATCCGTTTCAAAAGAGGATAAAGAACAAACAAAAATTCCTGTTATTTTTGGATATAACGATGCCAAAACCTTGCAAGATTTTATTTCACAATTAGGATTTGTTCCCAGAAATCCTCAGCGGTTTGGTTTAACGACTCAGATGATAGATCAGGCGATTGGTTTGGAAAATGCAGATACCCTTACCAAACAAATTGAATTGGCCTTTGAAAATGGGAAAAAAGATGCCTATGGTTATTACGGTGATTTATTTAAAACACGGTTTAATAATCCGGTTGAGGCCTTTCAATGGTATCAAAAAGGGGCACATAAAGGGGATGTTTATGCCCAATATCAAATGGCCAAAATGTTATGTGAGGGAATAGGAACAGAGGCAAATATTCCCAAATGTTATGCTGAAATGTTAAAAGTTCAAGAGGCACAGCATCCTGTTCTTAACGCCTTGGCCCAAAGTGCCTTGGACACCATTCGTTCACAGGTAAATGAGGCCGATTTACAAGCCGCCCTAAATACGGAAACAGATAAAAAATCCAAAAAAAATGGTGGCTCTTCTTCCGGAATTTTTGATTTCTTTTAATGGGTGTTTAGTTTTTGTTGGGCTTGTTTTATGGCTGTTGGATTCAGGTCTGTTTTCAGATCCAACGCTTGTTTATATTGAAATTTTGCTTCTCTTTTACGCCCTAATCCAAAGTAAATATCTCCAAGATGTAAATGAATCAAAGCCGATTGAGGCATAATATCTACGGCTTTTTCTGCAAAAGGTAAAGCCGTTTGAAATTGATTCTTTTTCATATAGGCAAAGGACATACTATCCAAAATATAGGGATTTTCCGGATTTTGTTTATAGGCCTGTTGAACCAAACGAAAACCATCTTCCATCTGGTTATTCAACAATTTATTATACCCAAGATCGTTTTGAATCATGGGATTATCCGGGGTTAAGACATTGGCTTTTTCTAAATCATCCAACATTTTTTGGATTTGATTTTCCTGATATAAAAGACTGGCTCGATTCATATAAATTTTGGCTAAGGCCTTATTTTCCATTTTGGACGATAATTTATCAATTAAATAGGTGTAGGTTTTTATTGCTTTGTCGGTTTTATTCATATTGGTATAGACTTGCGCCATCAATGTATGTAAAGGGATATTGGATAAATTTTGGGGCTTTAATTTTTCCAAAATTTCAAGGGCTTTTTGATTTTGATTCAGGGCTACCAATAATGTGGCTTTTTTAAACATTAAAGTGGCCGATGTTGTAGGCAACCGATTAGAGTAGATCAAACTCACCTTTGGCATTTTCAGGTTATTTGTTAATTCTGCTCCCCAGATTTGTGCCAATGTTTTTTTGGGGTGTAGATACAGGGCAATACTGTTTAAAAAGAGGGCGACCTCTTTATTTGTATTTTGGGTTGCCATTTCTAATGACGCCAAATAAAATGCTTCTGCTAATCCCGTTTCAATTGTTAAGTTTGTTTCGGCCATTTGTGTAATCATTTCGGCCGAAGCGGGATAATTTTTGTCCATTTTTGAGTATTGATGAAATAAATTGGAATCACTCCATTTTTCTTGGGTTTCTATATATTTTTTGAGTAAAGGGAAAAAACCAATGGCCAACAGGCGTTTATCCTTAATAATCTCCACACCTTTTTGTTGTAATATAGGATCATTTAAGTAATTACCCAATAGGAAAGTTTGATAACCATAGATGAATGTATATTTGGAATTATCAGATAAAACTTCCAATGCTTTAATGGCCTTGGAACGATGCCCCTGTTTCACATAAATCCAACTCTGAAGTAAGGGAGATAACAGACTATCAACAGGATGTTGTTTTTTATGTTTTAATAATTGTTGGGCTTGTTGGGTATTTCCTTGATGAATCCAATGGGCAATTTGTAAATAATCCGCCATTAAAGCGTTTTTCTCTTTTAATAATATATCCAAATAGGGAACGATAAACTCTGGTGTTCCTTGAAACATAGACAATATATATGTATCATAAATCAGATTATGGTTATCGGGATCCGTTTTTAAGACTGTTAAATAAGATTGAACGGCTTGATCAATGTCTTCGGATTGTCGAGCGATATTGCCGGATAAATAGGCACTTAAATCCACTTGTTCGGGCAGAACACGTGTTGTTGTCCAAATTTTTGTTTCCTCATCATTTCTGAAAAAATACACTTTATATCCCCAGATAGAGAAAATGACAACCAAAACAACCACACATAATAAAAGACAAAACCGACGGTTCATATTTTACTTTCCTTTTTGATGAAAATATGGTATCTTTCTTTTGAAAAAAGAGCAAGTAAAAATGACAGTTTTTCAAAAATTATTTTGGCTGACACAAATGGGTATTGATTGTATTTGTAAAAATCAAAAAAGGCAATTTCTTATACCTGAAAAAAATCAACCCCAATCGATATCTCCTTCGCTTCAAAGCCGTCAAAGTGCTTTAAGTAAAACGGCAACTCATACTTTGTTGGGGACGGGAATAAAACCTGCTGTCGTTTTATGTGTTTTAAACGCCCCAAGTGCTGAAGAAGATAAGACAGGTTTAGCGCTTTCTGGTTCAGAAGGGGAAATGACAAAAAAAATGTTGGCATCTATAGGGTTGAATTTGGAAAAAAATACTTATCTCACCTATTTAAGCCCGTGGCGTCCCCCGGGAAATCGATTGCTGACAAATGTAGAAATTAGAGAAGGCAAAGAACTTTTACAAAAATGTATTCAACAGGTTCAACCGACTTACCTGTTATTATTAGGCAGTGAAACAGTTCGTGCGTTAATGGATGGCAAGACTTTATCCATGATTCGGTCGGGGCATTATACCTATGCTCAATATCCGGTGTATGCTACTTTTTCGGCGGCCGCTTTGATAAAAAATCCCCAACACAGAAGACAGGCCTGGGAAGATTTGAAAAAAATACAAACGCATTTAGATAATCTTTAAGATTTTTTTCTTGACTTTTTTTATTGGACACATTATAATCAATTTCATTCTATTTAACGAAAGGTAACTACAATGGCAAAAAAAATTGCAATTAAAATTAAATTAGAAGGTCCAGAGGGATATTTCTATACAGCAAAAAAGAATCCAAGAACTCATACAGAGAAAATTAAACGTCGTAAATATAATCCTAAAACACGTAAACACGAAATCTTTGTTGAAAAGAAAATTAAATAACAAAACCGTCAGAAATGACGGTTTTCTTTTTACTTATAATGTTTTGAATGGGTAAATAAAAAGCTTGACAAGAGGTATTTATCTAGTATAATCATCATATAACATACAAAAAGAAAGGAATATATTATGGGCTTATTAGATATTTTTAAAGACAGTAAGAAAACACACGCTAAAACAATTGAAGAATTAAAAAAGTGTGCCGACAGAAGACCAAGACCACGACTGGGATGTGATACTCCTGAAACTGGTGGATTTCTTGGTAGGGGACGAGGACTTCATGTTGATGAAAATCAAATCAGAAAAGTCGATGAATACCTAACACAACAAACATCTAAACAATCTCGTGTTTATAGAGGAGAGGGGAGATAACAATGGCTACAAAAGAACCACTTAAAAAAGCCGGTGAAATCTATGTTGAGGGTATGAAAACCGCCGGACAAGATTTGGGTGGTATGGTCATGGGAAATATGCCCCGGAAAAGAGGTATCATGGGTCGTTTGAAACAAGCGGCTGCCATTGGAGCGACTATGATTACTTTGGGTGGTATTGGTTCCATAAAGACAACGATTCAAAATCATCAAGCAGATAAAGTATCCAAAGCGAATGTTGAGTATATGGAAAAGGCACATGGTTGGATGTTGAGTGCTTCTGCCAATGATCAATTATGGAGTATTGATGGAAATACGCATATCCAAAATATGAAACAACAACAAGAACATCAAACTTTTTTATTCAATATGGCCAGTTATTTAAAAGTATATTTGACAGAATCCAATCCCTCTAAAGGTGAAAAGTTGATGATGGATAAGATGAACGCAAAATTGGCTTCTTTAAAAGAGGGAATTGCTCAAGGTGATGAGGGGGCCTTAAAAAATTATCAATTTAACCAATTGATACAAAAAGAATTATTGAAGGTGATGAAACGTGCCAATCAAGAAGGGTCAGAATTGGGTAAAAAGCAATATATCAAAGATACCCTTAAAGATATCAACAATAATCAGACAAAGATAATGATAAATACTCGTTCACGAGGTCAAGTTGCTGATTTTTAGTAGGAAAATACCCCACTGATGAGAGGGGGGATTTTCTTTGGATGGGCACCCGAAGAGAGTGCCCTTTATTTTTTTATTTTTTCGGGCCTTTTTTGGTCGTTCCAGAACCACAACCACAGCCACAGTTTTTATCACCTGTCATTATAATTCACCCCCTTTCTTTTATTAAAAAGGAACAGTTTTTTTACTTGTCAATTCGTCTTTGGTTTGGTATAATGAAGTTCATGAAAAGATATGTTGGATTTCTTTTTTTACTGTTGTCGGGATGTGCTTATCATAATCCTTTGGATGAAGCCGATTTTCACTTTCAAACTTTAATGGTTCCCCCTTATGTTTTGTCCAGTTGGTATCGTATTCAAAAAGCGGGTGAACCCTTGGTTGTTTATGTGGAAAAAATTCAAATGGATGCAGAAATGCGTGATTTAGTTGTTCAAGATAAATCGGAAAATGTGGCCTATGTGGCACGCCCTTGTCAGTATTTTCAAACCTCAGCGTGTGAAACAGAAATTTCAAAAAAACAATCGGATGAAATTGTTCAAAAAGGGATTTTACAATTACAAAAAAAAGCAGCCACACACGAAGTGGTGTTGAAGGGATTTTAGATGATTTGGATTTTGGCAGATGATCGGGCGGGAAATGTGAATCAACTTTTGGGGATTGTTGAAACTTTGGGGAACTCTTATGAACGTAAAGATATCCGCTATACGAAATGGGTAAAGTTCCCCAATTTTTTACAAGGGGCAAGTTTTATCGGGATTGATAAAACATCACAAAAAAACTTGACGGCTCCTTGGCCGGATGTTGTTTTAAGTGCGGGACGTCGTTCTTTTCCTGTGGCATTAAAAATCAAAAAACTGTCCAAAGGAAAAACAAAAATTGTCCAAATAATGAGTGCGGGAAAATTATCGGATAAAAAAGCGGATTTATTGGTTTTGCCTATGCACGATAATTATGCCGGAAAATCCGAAAACGTGATGCAGGTCGTCGGATCACCCCATCGTGTGAGTGCCCAAAAATTAAAAACGGAAAAAGAGCATTGGCGGAATGTGTTGGAAAAATATCCCGTGCCTCGTGTCAGTGTGATTGTCGGAGGGGCGACCAAGGATCATCCGTTTACTTTAGAATCGGCCCAAAAATTGGTGGAAGGTGTGAAAAGTTTAAAAGCGGGATCTTTATTGATAACAACCTCACGTCGAACTCCAAAAGAAGTTGTAGAACTCCTCAAAAAAGAATTGCCTGAGCCAAAGTTTTTCTATACCTTTGGAGATCAAGCGGAAAATCCTTATTT
>JAZUJZ010000006.1:0-18833 GCA_045643025.1 Alphaproteobacteria bacterium | reverse complement strand
GGGCATTTGTCTTGTTCGGCAATTTGGGCACGCATTTCGGCTAAAATAATGGAAAGAAGAAGCGCTTTTTGTTCACCGGTGGAACACAAATCTGCACTGCGGTTTTGTTGGCGGTGAATAACGGTAAAATCCGACGTGTGGGGTCCTGTGACATTTCCCCCTTCGGCACAAACTTTACGGGCATTTTTTAGGTGTCCCATAAAGGCATCTTCCACCAATACAGCACTTTGACTTATCAGGGATTCTTCCAATAATCCTGTCAAATGAATGGTGGCCGATGGAAAGGATTTATCTTCGGTGATATCCAAAAAACTCGCCAATCGGTTGGTGATATCTAATCGACTGGCGGCGATGGCAATACCATTTTCCACCAATTGTAATTCCAAAGCATTGAGCCAATGATTATCCGTTTTACCTTCTTTTAACAAACACATCCATTGTTTTAAGGCCATTGAGTAATCACTTAAACGATTGGCGTGTTGGGGGTCAAAAGCCTGAACAATGCGATCCAAAAAACGGCGACGAGCATTGGGATCTCCGCAAAATAATCTGTCTTGTGCAGGGGTGAGCCATAAACATTGAAAATTCTGGGCCAGTTCGCTTTGTTTCGTTAAAGGTTTCCCATCTACACGGGCTTGACGACGTTCACTTCCTGCCACCATACCTGTGCCGATTTTGTGCGAACCTGAGGGAGAATATGTGTCGGCCACAACACTCCATAACGGATAAGTATTATCCTTTGTTTTTCGTGCGATATCCGCTAAACGTGCGCCACGTAATCCACGACCGGCCGTGAGATAGGAGATGGCCTCTAAAACATTGGTCTTACCCACTCCGTTTTCCCCAAATAAAGCCACCGGTCGCCCCGAACAATCCAACTGTAAATCCAAAGTGGGATAGGAACGAAAATTGGTCAGGCGCAAACGATTCAGGCCTGTTTTCATGAAAAATTCCTTATACACGCATTGGCATCAAAACATACAATGTACGTTCATCGTTGGTGTCTCGAATGATAATGGGGGAGACACTGTCTTCAAAGCATAATTGTACTTTTTCGCCTTTAATTTGTGCCAGAATATCTAATAAATAACGGAAATTGAATCCGATATCAATTTCGTTTCCTTCATACACAATATCCAATTCATCCTCTGCCGAACCTTCATCTGTGGCGTTGGCGGAAATTTGTAACAGGTTTGGTTGGATAGCCAATTTAATTCCGTGGGATTTTTCAGAAACAACGGACACACGTTCAATAACGTTGGATAACGCTTTTGTTTCGGCAATCATTTGGTGGGTATTTCCGGTTGGAATAACCTTTTCATATTCCGGATAGGTGCCATCAATGAGACGTGAGGATAATTCAATATCCCCCATTTGAAAACGAATTTGATTGGCCGATAAACTGATTCCGACATCGGCGGGATTTTCAGACAGAAGTTTTGTCAGTTCATTAATCGTTTTACGGGGAATAATGACACCCGGCATTTTTTCGGCACCTTCAGGTAAATTTTGACGAGTGCACGCCAAACGATGTCCATCGGTTGCAACGGCAACTAAAGCATTGTCTTTTTGGTGTAAATAAATTCCGTTTAAATTATAACGTGTTTCTTCTACGGAAACGGCAAATCCTGTCTTGACAATCATTCCCGATAATTCAGCGGGGGTTAAATGGAAACAATAGGGGGCCTCTTCCTTGGCCATGGTTGGAAAACCCTCGGCCGGTAAGCTGGCTAAAGCAAAACGGGAACGTCCGCATGACAGAGTGACTTGCCCATTTTCTTCATTAGCGGATAATTTTAATTGTGAGCCATCGGGCAACCGCCGAATAATGTCATACAATTTACGGGCGGGAATTGTGATAGCCCCCGCTTCTTCAATTTCAGCGGGCACCTTTTCCGAAATTTCAATTTCGTTATCCGTGGCACGCAGCAGGATATTTGATTCTTGTGCCTCTATTAAAACGTTAAATAAAACGGGGATTGTTTGACGACGTTCCACAATTCCTTGAGTGTGGGCTAATGCCTTTAATAATTGGGTTTGATTAATGACCATTTTTAACATTGAAAAATCCTTTCCTTTGAATAATTCAAACTATACTTGAATTTCATAAAAAATACCACAAAAAAATACAGAAAAAATGCTTTTTTGATGTTTTTTTTATTTTTTTCTTTTTTTTTCTGAAAAATGGCTGTATAAGGAAAGAAACAAGGGGGAAAAATGACTGTTCAAATACTGTCTGTAAAGGATGTTCAATCAATTGTTTTGGATAAAAACCAAAAAATAATACCCAGTTCGAAAATTATCGGGCAAGATCGGGCTTTGTCGGCTCTTAAATTTGGTCTTTCTTTAACGGGACCTTATAATCATATTTTTTGTGTGGGACCCAAAGGTGTGGGTCGGACGACTTTGACATTAAAAACGGTGCGTTCTTTTGCAAAAATGACAGCCACTCCTTCTGATTGGGTGTATGTAGCCAATTTCAAAAATTTTTCTGAACCCAAAACATTGGTTTTTCCGGCAACAAAAGGGTGGGCTTTTTCTCAAAGAATGAGTCAAGAGATTAAAACCTTAAAACAGGAACTCAAACGTGCTTTTTCTGCCCAAGATTATCAACTCAAAATCCAATCTATCACACAGATGGCAGAGGAACAAAAGAAAAATTATTTGGAAAACCTGAATCAAAATTTTCTGACCCAAAATGTGGCATTGGTACAAACGGAAAAGGGGTTGGGTTTAACGCCTGTGTATCGGGATAAAATCCTGAATGAACAGGAATTCAATGCCTTACCGATGAAGGTTCGTAAGACACTGTTACCAAAATTAGAAAAAGCCCGTCAAAAATTAATTGTGGCCTTACAACAATGTCCTCATGTTGAAGAGATACATCGGCAAAAAAAAGAAGAATTGGATTTTTCTCTTTTTAATCAGATTATTCAGCAACATTGGAAAACGCTTTTATCGGATTTTCCAAAAATACAGGGATTATCGGATTATTTGCAACAAGCAAAAGAATTTTTATTATCCCATCTTCCTATCTTGCTCCACACAGGAACGGATCGTATTTGGAAACAGTTGTTGGTAAATCCTTTTGTATGTCATCAATCATCTGACAGAGCACCTGTTATTTCAATGGATTTACCGAGTTTGGCCGGATTATTGGGACGGATTCAAAAAACAACAAAATTATGTGAAGGGTTTTCTCCACACATGGCTTTACAACCGGGGGCTTTACATCAAGCCAATGGTGGATTTTTAATTTTGGATGCGGGGGAAGTTTTGGCACAAAAAGAGGTGTGGCAAACTTTGAAAAAGACTTTATTTACCCAAAAAATTGTGATGGAGTCCCCTGTGGATGGACAAAGTTTGTATCCTGTCCGGAGTGTTTTACCGGAGGGAATTCCTTTGAATTTGAAAGTCATTTTAATTGGGTCTATGGATGTTTATCATGAATTTAAATCTAAATTTGAAGATTTTGATGAATTATTCAAGATTCGGGCTGAATTTACCGATCAAATGAGCCGAACTGTAATGGGACAAAAGGCCTATGTGGGTGAGATAGCCCAATTTATTCAACAAAATCATTTATTACCCTTGACACCTATGGCGTATCAATTGGTTTTATCCTATGCCGGCCAAATCACCGGTGATGCTGGCCATTTATCACTTTATGTGGCCAAAATTCATGATTTGGTGCGTGCCGCCGATTTGTTGAGCAGACGCAGTAAAAAAACAAAAATTGATGAAAAACAAATTATTCAAGCGTTGGAACAAAAAGATATGTGGGAAAATCGGGCCCAAACAGAATGGTTGGAATCAGTGAAAAGGGGATTGATTCGTTGTTGTGTTCGTGGAACTCAAGTAGGGCGTGTCAATACTTTGTCTGTGTGCGTTTCTGGACAAAAACGTTTCGGACGATTGGGGGCATTTAATGCTACTGTTTATGCGGGCTCGGGTGATATTGTGGATATTGAGCGTCAAACAAGTTTTGGGGGGCCGAATCATACAAAGGGAATGTTGATTTTATCGGCCTATTTATCGGGAAAGTTTGGTCAAACGGAACCCTTAAAATTAAATGCCTCTTTGGGATTTGAACAATCTTATGGTCCGATTGATGGCGATTCAGCCAGTGCGGCCGAATTATGTGCGTTAATGTCGGCTATCGGAAAAATTCCTTTACAGCAAAATTATGCCGTTACAGGGGCTGTGAATCAATTTGGTGAGATTCAAGCCGTCGGTGGTGTGAATGATAAAATAAAGGGGTGTGTTGATATTGCTCGTATTTGCCAAACATCCATAGGGATTATCATCCCTAAAGTGTGTGTGTCTGAGTTGGTTTTAGATCCTCAAGTTTTAGGGGCCATTCAAAATAAGAAAATTCGTATTTATGCCGTTGAAACGATTGATGAATGTATGGAAATTTTGTCTGGTCAAAAAATAAAAGCGGTCCATGAAAAAATCACGACCGCTTGGCATCAGGCCTATTTAAATTCCAAAAAATAAGATTATTTTAAGGGGGCAACCAACATTCCCATGTTGCGTCCCTCTAACTTAGGTTGTTGTTCAACCTTGGCAACATCGGCCAAATCTTTGGCGGCGCGCATTAATGTTTCCATCCCCAAATCTTGATAGGACATTTCTCTGCCCCGAAAGCGCAGGTTAAACTTGACCTTATTTCCTTCGGATAAAAATTTACGGGCATTACGTAATTTAAAGCCATAATCATTATCACCGATATTGGGGGTCAATTTAATTTCTTTTGTTTCTTGAATCTTTTGTTTCTTTTTGGCTTCGCTTTTACGTTTTTGTAATTCGTATTTATATTTGCCTGCATCAATAATTTTACAAACGGGCATATTTCCCGCATTGGAAATTTCCACTAAATCCAAGCCGACATTTTGGGCACGACGCAATGCTTCACGGACAACCACAATGCCGACATTGACATTGTTTTCATCTATTAAACGGACTTGAGGAGAGGTAATTTGTGTATTGACTCTGGGTTCATCAGAATTGTTTTTTCCCGTTTGGACCGCACGGGGAGCGGGATTAAATGTATTAACGATAGCTTGGTTCCTCCAAAAAATATCAAACAAGATATATTTTAGCGTTTTTTTTCAAGACATTCAAGTTTTTTTTTGCTATAATATGTTTATGGGAGAAATAAAACACATTTTGATGGCTTTTATTTTGGTCATCAATACATTGTTTTTTTGTGGGCCGGTATCGGCAGAAGAGGCCGGTGCAACCCCATGGTATGACTTACCCTTTGGTAAAATGCGTTTTCTATCATGTCAAGATGGTATCAACCATAATACCTTGATGATGGGGGGATTGCAAATAACCTTACAAGAGGGATGGATTTTGAATAGACCCCACTTGGAATCTTTGGATCCCAAAACGCCGTTATGGATTGAGTATCCCATTCGTCCTGATTCACAAAAGACACAGTCATATGAAAAAGAAGTTTTTATTTCCATTGCAGGTATGCCGCAACTATCCCCGAATCACTTTGTTTTTGGGGTGTATGGGGAATTGCAGGCCTGTCATGCTCAACACCCCTGTTTAACTGTTCCCGTTCGGATGGTTTTTCCCCTGAAATCTGAACAGGGGCAATATACATCCTATTGTGCTTATATTATGGATCAAATGCGACAAGTTCCCGTTTTGCCTCATCCCAACCAAAAAATGTTTGGTCAAATAATGGATGCACATCATTTACGGTTATTGATAACCGGATTTGATAAAGTCAATCAGGCCTTTTTGCAAAATGATTCCGGGGTTTCTTTTGAAGTATTATCTCGGGTTTTTTCACCTCATTCAGTGCAATTTGACCTGAAAGTTGGAAAAACTTTAACCGAATCAGAAAATCAAAATTGGATCTTAATTACAAATTTGGGAATTTATCGGATGCCTGTTCAATTGACGGCACAAAAATTGCCGGATGTTCCCATGCCTTTTCCATGGTTCTCTTTTTTGTTTGGTGGAGCGATTCTTTTTGTTTGTTCACCCTTTTGGGTTTATTGGGGATTGGCATGGCCCAAAAATAAACATCAGGTACAAAGTGATATCTTACATATTGTTCAAATGGGCACATTGACACTCTTGGTGTGGATTGGGGGGATTTATCTATGCCGAGCATTGAATATTGTGGATGGACATTCTCTGACTTGGATCAGGGGACTTGATATTGTTTTATTGGCGGGAATGTTGTTGTTTCCGCCACGTCATTGGTGGAGTGTATGTGGCCTGTTTTTGATTTTGCCAAAACCATATTTATCTGATATTTTGAGTTCTTTTTCCAATCATGCTGATTGGTTAGTCATGTGGGGAATCGGGGGAATTTTGTGGTTGTGGTTCTTCTTTTATATGCGTTATAAATTGGCGGATAATTTGGGAAAATTGATGCGTGCTTGCTTGAAAAAACACTTTTTCTTTACGAATTTATTCTTTTTATTGCCAACGGTGATTTTATTATTTTGGAATATTGATACCTGTCAAAATCAATCTCCACCATATCAAAGGGCATTACAATCCGGTGTGAATGTGGTGTGTGCACCACACGATTGTCAAAAATGGATGAAGGTGAAACATTATCCGGTTACTTTGATTGATGCTACCTCTGATTTGGGAAAACAGTTGAAAAAACAATATTCAAATACAGCAGAGTTGGTTATTTTTGTCAATCAAAATGAACAGACCGTTTTTAATAAACCTATCACACCGAAACAAATCGGAATTTTTAAGACTGAGTGGCAAAACTATCACGCGCTTTGCAAGCCAAAGAATCCACCAATTCATTTTGATAGTGTCCCGCATGACCTTTAACCCAATGCCATTGAACATCGTGTTGATTCAAAAGGGGGACGAGTTGCTGCCAAAGTTCTTGATTTTGAACGGGCTTTTTATCTGATTTTTTCCATTGATTTTCTATCCAACCATCCAACCATTTGGTTGCCCCTTCCAGAACATACTTACTGTCGGTATATAGGTCCACATAGCAAGATTGTGTTAAAAGATTTAAACCGGAAATGACCGCCGTCAATTCCATTTGATTATTGGTTGTGTTTTTTGCCCCGCCGGACAATTGTTTTGACTGATCTTGATAGGTTAATAAACACGCCCAACCTCCGGGACCCGGATTTCCGGAACAAGCACCATCCGTATAAAGACAGACGTGTTTTTTATTCATCTACATCATAATCCACAATGATTTTGAACAATTCTTTTGGTAAATCGGCCGAACGTAACTTTTGTGTGGCCTTTTCGTTGCGTAATAGGCGAGAAAGACGGGCGAGTGCTTTCAAATGATCGGCTCCGGCATTCTCCGGAACCAATAACAGAAAACATAAATCGACCGGTTTTTTATCTACGGCATCAAAATCCATCGGGGCAGATTTGACAAAAGAACAATAAATTTTGTTCAAATGATTCAAACGTGCATGTGGTAAAGCCACACCACGTCCAATGGCCGTTGTCCCTAATCTTTCCCGTTCTACCAAGGCATTCAGAATAATTTCTTTATCTAATCCCGTTTTTTCACCGGCCAATTGGGCCAATTTATCCAAGAATTGTTTTTTATTAAGGGCTTGTGTTTGTGTATACACATCACCGACGGATAAAATATCTTTAATCTTCATTATAAACCTTATTGTTTGTTTTTCGGATCTACCCAACCGATGTTTCCGTCATTACGACGATAAACCATGCTGAGTTCACCATGGGCCGAATTACGGAATAAATAGGCCGGTAATCCCGCTAAATCCATATGCATAACGGCTTCACTGACCGTACAGGTAGGCATTTGTTCCTGCATTTCGGCAATAATCACCGGAGAATCACCGATAGGTTCAGCTGATTCCATAGGGGCATCAATCACGGAAACAGCCACTGTCTGCATTGGGGTGGCTTTATGATCGGTCATTTTGTTTTTGTATTTTTTTAATTGAGTGCTCATTTTGCGAATGGCTTCATCTAATGCACCATAGGCATCATTGGCTTGGCCGGAGGCCGAAAGAGTAATTCCGCCGACGGGGCGTGTTGTAATTTCTGTTTTGAAAGATTCCCCTTCATGTGAAACACGGACAGTCGCATCTGTTGCCTTTGAAAAATACTTTTGTACGGTTTCGGAAATGGCCTTATCGGCATATTCACGCCAACTGTTTCCTAAATCAATTTGATGTCCGGTCAGTGTAATTTGCATTTTGTCCTCTCTTTCTTTATAATAACACCTAAGAAAAACGATAGCGTAATTTGAAAGGTTTGTCAAGTATGAACAATTTTGGGTTATATATTCATTGGCCTTATTGTTTAAAAAAATGTCCCTATTGTGATTTTGCCAGTACTTGTGCCCCTATTAATGAAACAGCATTAAAACAGGGGTATTTGCGTGATATCACTCAAGCCCCGACAGGTCATATAACGTCTGTCTATTTTGGGGGAGGGACCCCCAGTTTAATGAGTCCGATTTTTTTTGATTTCTTAATGAATGAAATTCATAAAAAGTGGTCCATTTCTGCTGAAGCGGAAATCACGTTAGAGGTGAATCCGGGGGCAGTTGATAAAGAAAAAATGTGTTTTTTCCGCTTGGGCGGCGTGAACCGATTATCGGTAGGCGTTCAGTCTTTACGTGAAAAAAATTTGCATTTTTTAGGACGTATCCACCATGTTTCAACAGCATTAAAATGTATTGAGGCGGCAACCTCTGTTTTTCCCCGTGTGACGATGGACTTGATATATGGCTTACCCCATCAAACACAAAAAGAATGGCAGGCCGAACTCACCGAAGCACTGGCTCTGGGATTGGAACATTATTCTTTATATCAATTGACGATTGAACAAGGAACCACTTTTGAACGGTTACATCAAAAGGGTTGTTCTTCTTTACAGGGCAGACGTCTTTACCTTTTAACAGATGAAATAATGAATGCGGCCCGTTGTCCGGCTTATGAGGTTTCTAATTATGCCAAAAAAGGATGTGAAAGCCGACATAATTTACTTTATTGGACGGGAAAAGATTACATCGGAATTGGGCCTGCGGCCTGTGGCCGTGTTTTAGGACAAGCCACCCAAAATGCCCGAACAATTACACAGTGGCTGAAAAAACAAACGATATATGAACCATTGACGGACGAGCAACAACGTTTGGAACATTTATTAATGGGGCTGCGTCTAAGAAAACAATTTTACCCGATAAAGGGACTTAATGAACGAGGTTTGCAACGGGCTCTGCAGAATCATTGGATTGAACGGGGACCTGAGGGGATTCGGCCGACGATTCAGGGAACTTTAATGTTAAATCAATTGATTCTTCTGTTGTCTTAGGAACCATATTCCACGCATTGATTAATTGTGTCGGTGGGGTCAGTAACAGTGTGCTCTGTCCCACTTTACGAACTAATTGTAAAGAACGGGTATTTGTTCCGTCTGGATTGAGTCGGATAAATCCGTTTGTGCCTTCAAATGAATCTTGCTGTAAAGAGGATAAATTTAATTTTTCGTCAAAAGCATTGTGCATGACCCAACTGACAGAATCATATGCCAACAAAGCCAAAGGATTTGGTTTTTTACTAAAGACGGATTGATATCTTTGTGTAAAGGGAATTTTTGTTTCGGGGGGCAAGTCGGCAAACATCACCCCGTTCAGAGAACGATCCTTAATTAATTTGGCATTGGCTAATGTATAAATCGGTAATACTTTTGGATTGATATCATAAAAGGCCAAAATCGCCATCACTTGACTTAAGCGAATACCATCTTCAAAGACAATCAAGGTATCAAAATCTACTCTTTCTTCCATCGGTGTGGCCAAGATTTGTTGTTCTTCCGGGGTTAAATCTTTCTTTTTCGGATCCACAACGGGAGGTAAAATTTTCAAAATTGCCGGGGTGAGATTTTCTTCTTTTTCATCATAAAAACCATAGTGGATTAATTGCATGTTGGGACATTTTTGAATGGAATCGTCCAAAGAATTCATAACAATTTCACCCGTTTTATTGTTGGGACCTAAAGCCGCAATTTTTGTTTTACCCTCCAAACAGGCCTGATGAATAATGGTATCAATTTGGTTATTGATTAACAGGGCAAAGGAAGCATGGCGGGCATCAAGCAGTGTGCTATCCGAGGTATAACTTAAAATATCGGTATGGGGAAGGAAAGATTGACGAATGCTTTGGAGTTCCGATGCAAAGACAGGTCCCAAGATGAGATCGGAATTTTGGGCTTCGGCCCATTGATGGGCTTCTTTGGCACCCTCAGGGGTTCCTTGCGTATCAAAGAATAATAACCGGACGGGGGACATAGGATTCTCTCTTTGTGCCAAAAGGGCGGCGTTTTGCATTTCCTGACCGATGATGCTTTGTTCACCACTTAAGGGCAACAACATAGAAACTGTTTTGATGGGAGAATTTTGTGGGGATACTTGAGTTGTATTCGTAAAACCAACCGAAGAGTTATCAAAAAACGAAGTCAGGCGTTGCGCTTGTGTACAAGCCGTACAGGTTAAAAATAAAAACAGCCACAAACGTTTCATAAAAAACTCCTTTTGTTCGGATATAAAATATGCTATACTAACCTTAAGTTTTTTTCAAGATTTTTTTGAAAGGTTTTCAAAAATGTTATATTTGGTGGCAACTCCTATTGGTAATTTGGCGGATTTTTCACCCAGGGCCAGAACAGTATTGGAAACGGTGGATTTGGTGGCCTGTGAAGATACCAGAACCAGCGGACAACTTTTTTCTTTATTGGGCGTGAAAGTAAAAAAAATGGTGTCCTACCACGATTTTAATGAGGAAAAAGCCACTTCTTTGTTGTTGCAAAAACTGATTCAGGGAACAGATGTCGCATTGGTGAGTGATGCGGGGATGCCCTTGATATCCGATCCGGGATATAAATTAGTTCATGCCTGCAGAAAACAGGGGATAGAGATCACATCAATACCGGGGGCGAATGCGGGGTTAATGGCTCTGCAACTTTCCGGATTACCGACAGATCGTTTTTATTTCAGGGGTTTTTTACCTCCAAAATCATCGGAACGTCAATCAGAGTTAAAAAAATTAAAATACATTTCGGCCACCTTGATTTTTTATGAAACAGCCCGTCGTTTGGATAAAGTTCTGTCGGATTTATTTTCTATTTTTGGAAACCGTGAAACAGCAGTGGTGCGGGAACTAACCAAAAAATTTGAACAGGTGCGCACGGGAACTTTATCTGATTTGATTCAGGCATATCAAAGTGAAGGATTACCCAAGGGGGAAATTGTTCTGGTCGTGGCCGGAAATAAAGAAGAAAAAACACAAAATGCCACGTCATTGGATATTGCTGTTTTACGGACTTTTTTATCGGCAAAAGATACAGCACATGTTGTGGCCTTAAACCAAAATATCAGTAAAAAGGAGGCCTATGAACAAGTTCTGGCATCCGACAAATTATCGTAGGGGACATTTTTGTGAAAAAATCGCTTTGCTTTGGTTGATTTTACGGGGATATTGGCCCGTAAAAATGAATTATCGTGTGGGAAACGGCACGGGGGCTGGTGAAGTAGATTTAATTGTTAAAAAGGGAAATGTTTTAGTTTTTGTTGAGGTTAAATTACGAAAAGATGAAGCATCTGCCCAACACGCAGTTCATAAAAAAAATCAACACAGAATGACACGAACGGCTGAGGTTTTTTTATCTCGTTTTCCAAAATATCAAAACTATTCTATTCGTTATGATGTGGTTTTATTATCCAAAGGTCATTGGCCCCAACATTTAACAGATGCATGGCATCCTTTTTAGTCGGGATTATCTGGTGGTAAGACATCAATTTGGCTGAGCCGATGTCCTTGTTTTTGATGAATGGTAAATAAAAATCCGTTCAGGTTAAATTGTTGTCCGACATGGGGAATTTGTTCGGCTGAATACATGATATATCCTGCCAAAGTAATGGCATGTTGATCCGGTAAATTCCAACGAAAGGCACGATTAATATCTCGAATGGGGGCATTTCCGTTAAAACGATAGGTTCCATCGGCCAAAATACGCCACGAGAGAGGGGCTTGTTTGGGATCATCTGTTTCATCGGAAATATCTCCTACAATTTCCTCTAACAAATCTTCCAAGGTGATAATGCCTTGAATGTCCCCGTATTCATTGACAACAATGGCAAAATGTTCTCGGCGTTTACGAAAGGCGGTTAATTGGTCCAATAAACTGACCGAATTGAGAACGAACCAAGGTTTTGAACAATAATCTAATACATTGACGTTTTTGTGATGACGATAGGCATTCGCCAATTGCATTGCCTTTTTAATGTGCAAAATACCCACAATATTATCGTGTCGATTTTGCCATAACGGGATACGGCTGTAGGGACTTTTACGTAAAAAGTTCAACATTTCATCCAAGGGAGTTTCAATATTCAAACTGGACAGTCTGGATCTGTCCGTGATAATATCTCCGATGGTTGTTTCGGATAAATCCAAAATCCCGCCCAACATTCTTTTTTCCCGAATTAAGCCCTTTTCGGACAAAGAAAGAGTGCCTCGTAATTCTTCTTTCATGATTTCTTCTGTCTGTTTAGTCAATTTTTTTTCGGGTAAAATTTTAATGACCAAATGACTGATTTTATTTAAACAAAGGACAATAGGTCCTAATAAATACACAATAAATTGCAGGGGATAGGCAAAGAAAAATGAAAAAGGAATCGTTTGTCTGAAGGCATAAGTTTTGGGTAAAATTTCGGCAAAAACTAAAACAACAAAACTGACGATAACTGTTGCCAAAGCCACCCCTTGAACAGGTCCGAAAACTTGAATACATAAACTGGTGGAAAGAGCGGTCAGGGCGATATTGACCAGATTGTTTCCCAATAAAAGTGTTCCCAATAAAATATCGGGATTTTTTTTCAGTCGTAACAGAATTTTTGCTTTTTTATTGCCTTTTTTGGCCCTCTCTACCAACAAGGGAACCGATAACGCTGTCATCGCTGTTTCAATACCGGAAAAACAAAAGGAAAGCAGCAGTAGAATTAAAATACTCATCATTTTTTATACCCTGTATAGGAGCTGACAATTCCTTTTTTAGATAATAAAGTTAAAACTCTATGAACCGTTTTGGCGGGGGGTTCATCAAATGATTCCACCATTAAATCCGCTTGTTGATACAGGGGATAACACTCCTTGATTAATCGTTCAATGACGCCTTTGTTATCCATTGAGGGCACCAAAGGTCGATGTGTGCGTCCCTGTGTGCGTCCGGAAATCACCTCTGTGCCTGCTTTTAACCAAATAGAAATGGCTTTTTCCTTGGCAATTTTTCGTGTTTTTTCGGACAGAAAAGCACCGCCCCCGCTGGACAGGACACAGGGTTCACCGTTTAACAAACGTTCCATAACCTTTTCTTCACCTTTTTTAAATTCGGCTTCACCGTAACGGGCAAATAAATCCGAAATTGTAAAACCGGTCATGCGTTCTATTTCCTTATCGGAATCTACAAAGGGTAAGTTAAGTTTTCGGGCCATCATTCGGCCCAAACTGGTTTTACCGACACCCATCATGCCGACCAATAACAGAATTTTGTGTTGTAATAATTTTTGAGTCATGCTATAAATATAACACGTTTTTTTGAAATTGTCCAGTAAAGGAGGAAAAATGCCATTACCCAGAAAAAAACACTTCTCTGTCGGTGTTGTCATAGGTGTGATATTATTCATTGGAATTCTTGTGCTTGCCTTGTGTGATTTTGCCCCACAGCAAAAGACCGAAGAATTTGTGATTCAACATACGCTGGATTGATGCAAAAAGATCAGATTGATGCTTTTTTGGAAATGATGCAGGCCGAAAGGTGTGCTTCTCCCAATACTTTATCGTCTTATCAACGAGATTTATTGATGTTGTCTGATTTTTTGGAACAAAGGAATCTCACGTTGTTACAAGCCGATACTGTTGATTTAGAACAATTTTTAACTTTTTTGTCGGAACAGGGATATGCCGCCCGCACACAGGCCAGACGTTTATCCGGCATTCGGGAATTTTATCGTTTTGCTTACTCTGAAAAATGGATTAAAAAAAATCCGACGGATTATTTACCCAGTCCCAGATTGCCCAAATCTTTACCAAAGTATTTGACGGAACAAGAAATTATGACTTTATTAACGCAATCCAAACGGGAAAATTTGCGTCTTTATACGTTGTTGGAGGTTTTATATGCCTCTGGTATGCGGGTCAGTGAATTGGTAGGATTGCCTATCAATCATTATTCGGATGAAGAAAAACGTTTGTTTGTGATTGGAAAAGGGGGCAAAGAACGTTTGGTTCCCATTAATGATTATGCCTGTATGGCTTTGGATCATTGGATTGAGGTATTACAAGAAACACAACGTCGTCCGACACGATGGTTGTTTCCTTCGACTTCACATTTGGGACATTTAACCCGGGATGCTTTTTTTAAAGAATTGAAAAAATTAGCATTGCAATCAGGGATTAATCCGCAAAAAGTATCCCCCCATGTGTTTCGTCATTCTTTTGCCAGTCATTTGGTGGCTCACGAAGCAGATTTAAGGAGTGTTCAAAAATTATTGGGACATGCTGAAATTGCGACAACCGAGATTTATACCCATGTTTTACCCGATCGATTAAAAAAGATTGTTGAAAAATCCCATCCTTTATCGTATACTTGCATACACAAGGATAAAAAATGAAAATTGTTGATCGGTATATTTTACGACAATTGGTCGTGGGATTTTTGTTGATTCTCGTCAGTTTAACATTACTGGTATGGCTGACGCAGTCCTTACGTATGATTGATATGATGGTCAGTCGGGGGGCATCGGTCGGGACATTTATCAAAATGACTTTATTGGTTTTGCCGAACTTTATTCAAATTTTGATGCCTTTGGCTTTGTTTGCGGTGATTTTATTCGTGTTTGTGCGGATGCAATCGGATAAAGAATTAATGGTGCTGAAGGCGGTGGGGATGAGTCCTCGTCAATTTATTATTCCGGTGATGAAAATGGGACTGGTTTTGATGTTGGCGGGATATATTTTGTCCATATGGATTATTCCGAATTCCATTAATAAAATGCGTCAGATGAAGTTTCAGGTTAAAAATAATTTGTCTTCCTTGTTGTTGCAAGAGGGGCAATTTAATTCTTTCAAAAAAGGTAAAATGTTGTATATTCGTCAAAGGTTATCCAATGGGGAGATTAAGGGAATTTTGGCCTATGAATTAAAAGAGGGAAAGAAAAGTGTTCTGATTGCGGAAGAAGGAACAATTTTCCAAACACCCAATGGCTTTGATATTCAACTTTCCAAGGGGGCCCAACAGGAATATGATCCGAAAACACAAAAATTTTCCATTCTGAAATTTGATAAATATACATTGAACATCAGTGAGGAAACTCCCTCAGATGCTGCCCGTGTGCGAAAGGCAAATGAATTGGATTTACTGAGTTTGTGGCGTGCAGATCAGAAACAAATCGGTTCTTTACCCCTTTGGCGTAAATACAAAGTTGAAATTGTGAAACGCTTGACGGCACCTCTTTACAATATTATCTTTGCCTTGTTGGCGCTGGCGGGTGTTTTAACCGGGTTTTATAATCGGCGTGGTCAATCCGGTCGCATTAATATGGTGATTGGCTGTGCTTTATTGCTACAGGTATGCTCTTTGGCATTTGAAAATGCGGCGGGTAAAAATTTGTGGTGTTTGATTTTGATGTTGGGGAATTTGATTGTTCCCGCTTTGATTTTAAGGTCTGTTTTTAAAAAGGAGCAAGGTCCGAAATGAAAGGAAAATATTTTTCGGCGTTGCTCTTGAGTTTTATGACTTTTTCCGCTCAGGCGTTTGTTGAGGTGGATACCCACGTTTTTAACCCTGAACAAGCGGTTGATTTTTCCTCGGATATGGTGAGTTATGATCAAAAAACACAGATTATGACGGCTTCGGGTCATGTGGAATTACGTCAAAATGGTATTTTGTTTCAAACAGATAAAATTTTATATAATCAATCTCAGGATATGGTGCATATTCCCGGCCGGGCTATGATGATTTTGCCCGATGGAAATAAAACGAAAGTTTCCGATATTTATCTTTATCCTAAAAAATCTGAAATGGTGACAGGGGGAACAGAAACCCGTTTTATTGATGGCAGTTTATTGCGGGCAGACCATGTGGTGCATTCACCAAAAATCAGTCAATTGAAACAGGTTTCTTATACACCTTGTGAAACCTGTGAAAATCAATCTCCTTTATGGCAACTCTATGCAACAACGGCCGAACAGGATGATAAAGATCATCTGATGCGTTTTTGGAATGCATTTTTGGAAATTAAAGAGATTCCCGTGTTGTATTTTCCGTAT
Source organism: Alphaproteobacteria bacterium (assembly GCA_045643025.1). Classification (GTDB taxonomy): domain Bacteria; phylum Pseudomonadota; class Alphaproteobacteria; order CAAHEQ01; family UBA3637; genus UBA3637. The sequence goes on along the minus strand of JAZUJZ010000006.1, from coordinate 2,499 downwards.
TTTCAAATTGCCGATCATACAGTTAAACGTAAAAGTGGTTTTTTATTACCGGATATTGGCAGTGATTCCACAATGGATACTTATATTAAGGCGCCTTTTTTCATGGATGTTGCTGAAAACCAAAATCTGATTTTAACCCCGGTGATTTCGTTAACAAAAAATCCAATGGGAATTGTGGATTATCAAGGGGTATTCCGTCATGGAAAATTAAATTTTCAAGGTTCATTAACTCGGGATGATCAAGATAAAAGTCAGGGCCATATTAAAACAGATTTTGAATATGATTTAACACAACAATGGAGATTATCCGGACAATTTTTCCGCACGATTTCGGATACCTACTTTCGTCGTTATAAAGCGATTGATATTGATGATTCGCTTTCTTTTTTAACCTCAGATTTAAAAGCGGAATATTATGGGGATCGTTTGCAAAGTGTGATTGATTTTTACCATTTCCAAAGTTTACAGGAACATACAGATTCAAAAACAATTCCCCTGATTTTACCTATGTTTCAAATGACCTATACCACACAACCCTTTACGGAGCAAGGGGCCGATTTTTACACACAAGTCAGCGGTTCCTTTATCAATGATCGGACACATTTTAAGTCTAATCGTTTGAGTGTGGAAGAGGGAATGCGGATTCCTTATAAAACACAATTCGGGCTGGTAACAGAATGGAATACGACACTGCGATTGGACGGTTATAGTATTGATTCGGGAAATATGGGATTCGGGAATTTGGCGAAAAAAAATGACAGTTATTTTACAGGACGATTTTTACCGCAAACCAGTGTGAAAGTATCCTATCCGTTGGCAAAGTATTCCGAACAAATGACACAAATTTTTGAACCTGTGATGATGTTGATTTTGGCCCCCAATGGAGGTGAAATGTCAAAAATCCCCAATGTAGATAGTACGGTTTTTGATTATAACGATGTTAATTTATTTTCGGATAATCGTTATGCGGGATATGATCGGGTAGAAACGGGAACACGTTTGAATTATGGGATTCAATGGTCAATGTATTCTCACAAAGACTTACCCACTGTGCAATTTTTGTTTGGTCAAAGTTATCGTTTGAGGGATAAGGGAGAATTAAACGACCCAATGGGGTATCGTGAACACTTATCCAGTTATGTGGGGCGCTTGAAATTGAATTATAAATATGCCACATTAATGTATCGTTTTCGTTTAGATGAAAAAAGTTTGTCTGCACAAAAAAACGATATTGTGTTGGAGGTGGGGAATAAACCTTTGCGTATCGGCATAGACTATTTGTCACAGGAAGGATATACAATGTCGGATAAACACTTTACCAGTAAAAAGGAATATACCTTGTTTGGTCGTTCCCAATTGACAAAAGATTTATCTTTGACGGGGAAATACAGATATAACCTATTAAAAACACAACGTGGGCCATTGGAAACGTCGGTTGTTTTAAGGTATGATCATGATTGTGCCACCGTAGAGTTAGAGGGGTCCAAATCCTATACAAAGGACAGAAATTACCATGGAAATACTTCTGTCTCTATGCGGTTTTATTTGAAAACGTTAGGGGGAATAGGGCAATGAAATACATTTTTATGTTGATGATTTGTTTATCTTCAATGATGGCACAGGCCGGAAATCTGAAAGCCGTAGTGAATGATATTCCTTTATTTGACGGGGATGTAACGGCACGTGCTTCTTTATTATTGGCCCAACAACCGAATACCTATGCAGCAGTTTCAAAAGAAGAGCTGAAAAAAGCCGCTTTGGAAAATTTAATTGAAGAAACAATTAAGGCCCAAAAATGTCAATCTTTATCCATTCAAGTGACTGAGGAAGATATTGATCGGGCCATTGCCCATTTAGAGCAACAAAATGGCTTTCCAGACGGCGGATTAGCAAAACTTTTGGCTGAATCTCATGTGCCTGTTGAAACGTTACGGCGTCAAGTATATGTAGATTTGATGTGGTTACAATATGTGCGGTCGCAAATTCAGGTGCCGCAAATTCCCGCATCTGCGATTCAAGCACGTGTAAATGAAATACGTCAAAAACTATCAAAGCCCAGTTTTACCGTTGCAGAAATTGTTGTTCCTTCATTGGAACAGGCACAGGATATTTGGGAAAATTTACAGACAGGCAGTTCTTTTTCCCAAATGGCACAAAAGTTTTCAACGGCTTCTTCGGCGGCTATCGGTGGTCAAATCGGTATGATTGAGGAAAATCATTATGGTTTGAATGTGGCTCAGGTCATGCGGGAAATGCCGGTCGGACAGATTTCACGTCCTTTACATATTCAAAAGGGATATTTAATCTTATTGATGTTGGATAAAAAAGCCCCCGTATCCGGCGATGATATTTTGTTATGGGAATTGGCCCAAGGGGGTGTTGCCCAAGGGACAGCATATTCTGAAATTACCCAAACTAAAAATTGTGCTGATTTTGAACAGTCTATCCAAAAATATGGTCTTCCCTCCAGTTTCCAAAGGGGGTGGACTGATCCTGTTC
>JAZUJZ010000005.1:0-3699 GCA_045643025.1 Alphaproteobacteria bacterium | reverse complement strand
GAGGTGTATTGTGGCTCTGTGTCCAAATGTGTTGATATGTGGGTGCAACAGTTGGAAAAGTGTTCATCAGACCAAACTGATCAAGAATGTTGTGAATTAAATGGGGGAACTTGGTATACAGATGGTTTGGATAATGGTCGTTGCGGATGTTTAGAAATATTTCATATTGAACCGTGGGATTCCACTGATGGACATGAACATTGTTGTAGTAATGCACCAATAGAAAGTAATGGCAAATATTCCTGTGGATGTCCGGAGGGATCACAGACCGAAAAGAATGCCAGCATTTGTTGTAAAGATGGTAAGGCATTGATCGATGGTCAGTGGAGCAATGATATTGATTTGACAAATTGTAAGTGCCCGGATGGTGGATCGGATGAAGGACATGAAGGAACCTGTTGTAAAGATTATAAGCCATGGGAGGGAAATGCCTATTCCAATGATCCGGATTATGATGCTTGCGGTTGTGATCCGACAAAGGGAACAGTACGAGGGGGTGTTTGTTGTTCCAATGAAAAAAAAGGATACGTTTTAACGGGTGCAAAGGAAACTGCCGACTATGCTCATTGTGGTTGTCCGGAAGAAACAGATGATAAGGGAGATGGTGTCACACATATTTGTTGTGTTACCGGACAAGTGGGGGTACAAAAATTATCGGAAAGTAGCACTAAAAAAACCGAAAAATGTGGTTGTCCGGATAATGGACACTATCAGGAAGAAACGGAAACTTGTTGTTTGGGTGTCAGACCATGGATAGAGGAAAATGAAGCCTATTCGGATACACCTGAAACTACACTATGTGTTTGTCCGTCAGATGGTGAAACGTACGGTGGAATAGCGTCTCCTGTGGATAGCTCTGTTTGTTGTGGTTATAATAGTGTTAAAAAGACAGAAATGAGGGCTTTGGCTTGGAACTCAGATCATACAGATGGTGATTATTCCCGTGTGAATATTGATGCTTGTGGTTGTCCGGATAAGGGGGTGTCAGGTCTTGATGGAAAATCATGTTGTGGAATCTATAATGATGGCAACAATGAGGCGGGGCCTTTCTTGTATAATAATAATCCAGACAGTGAACCGGGTTTAACATATACCGTATATGAACCCGAAATCTGTACGTGTCCAATAGATTTAGAGGGAGTTGAAGGACACCATCCAACAGATGCAAACGGTGAAGAAATCAAAACGGTGTGTTGTTGGCCAGATGGCAAAAAATCCTTTAATTCTGAAACTAAAAAATATGATACCCCTAATGAACTTTGTGGCTATGGTGGTGATTTGGGAACATATGAAGATCCTAGGAAAAAAATATATTGCTGTAATGATTATGTCTGTGATGAGAGCGGTACGGTCCTCTATCCCGGAGCTTTAAATCCTAGACTTTGTGGTTGTCAATTGGGAACTCCAAAGACAGATGAGAAAGGGGTAACCTGGTGCTGTAAAGAAGGTTATATTTATGTCGGACTAGAAAAAAAACGGGAAAATTTTGAACTGTGCGGTTGTCCGATGGGTGGAGAAGATCCAATAATAGAGGGGGGTAAAGCACATTGTTGTAGTTCAAGTCACTATGAGTGGAATGGTTGGTCTTATGAAAAAGAAAATCCAATAATCTGTGGATGCCCTAAGGATAAACCTAATTTTTGTATAAAGGATGATAAATGTAATCCGAATAAAAAGTGCTATAAGTGGAAAGAGGAAGACTGTTCATATGAAAAGAAAAAACCAAAGGACTGTTTTACATGTTGTATGACTGGTGATAAGGAAGCATGTAAAAAATGTCCTTCAGAAGGAGAAAATTATGAAGCCTGTTACCGGTTTGTTGACGATGTAGAATATAAAGGTTGTCTTGCTTGCCTTGGATATTACACCGATAATGGAGTTTGTTGTGAAGGTGATGGTACAACTGGTAAAGATATCTCTGGTGTGGAAAATGAAGACTGTTCTGGCTGGTTATTTGATTTTGGTGATGATGTAGATTGGAGATTTGCCTAATTAAAAACTTCCATCACCGGTTTGATGCCGGTGGTGGAGTTTAATCACACGAATAGATCAATACTTAGTTTGCGTTTGTAATCTTTGGTCTAAATCAAAATTCATTTAATCTCGTGGGGATTTTCGTGGGGAAATTTTTCGGATACGGGCGGATTTTGGGTGTTTTAGGTTATTTCGTGCATCTAATCGGCATTTTACCATTTGAATATAGGTTTGCATATAATGTCCAATTTCCGGATTATTGATTTGCTCAAGTTTGGGAAATTGGAATCCCTTTTGAATTAAGATGCATCCGATATCCAATAGATTGATTAAATCCCTTTCAATGGGGGTGTTTTGGGGATTATTGTATGTCCGTGTAATAACCATCGGGTTAAATAAATCCTTATCAAACCAATAGGCAGTCCCGGCCAAATAAAGCATTGTTGTTTCGGTGGGGTGGTGGTAATCATCTTGTTGATGGATAAATTTGGGGTGCGAAACGAATTCCTTTAAAAATTGATAGGTTAAGGATCGACCGATGCCTTCTTTTTGAATTAAGGTATTAAATAAATAATAATTCATATCAGATGGATTCCATCCGTTATCTAATGCGGTATTAAGGTAGTGTCGTGCCGATTGCAGGGCGTGTTTTTGATGCCCCGTTTGCTTTGAAAGTACATCAATAATTTTATGGGTGAGCGTGATTGTATCTGAATGAAATTGGGTCATGAAATTAACTTGATTTTTGGTATTTTCCCATTATAGCCGAAAATGGGTTAAAAATCAAATTAAACAGAATGAAAAAGCACTTGATTCGGATGATAAAACGTGTTAAAATCCGTACAAATAGTTTTAAAGTAGGGGGAAAGATATGAAATGGACGACCGTTGTATTGAGTGGGATGATGATACTTTCTTCAACCATAGCATTGGCTGATACGTTTAATCATAATTTTTGGTCACCGCATCAAGGACAGACTTTTGATTCAATGACCCCCAAAAAGGGGACAGGTTTGATTTCAACCGATTTTTCCTATGCCCATCGGGAATTTACAGATGGTAATGGAACTTTACGTAAGAAAAACTTGAATGAATATGTAACCTATGGGCTGACAGATCGTTTGACAGCCTATGGTGAAATCAGTCGTGATTGGAATCGTTATTCGGTGGATAACATGGCAATTCACAGTAAAATGGATTATTGGTTTTTGGGAACAGGATACCGTTTTATTGATGATGGTAAAAATATATTAAATGCGATGGTGTCCTATGGTCAAAAAGATGATTCTATTGAGGGAATGTTAAAGGGATATTCTATTTATGGCGTATATGGACACAACTTTGATACATTTTCGCCACATGTCTTTTTGGGATGGAATCAGTTTGTAAATCAGGGTAAGAAAAATGATGAAGAATGGTATTGTTATGTGGGAACCGGGATTCCGCTTTCCAAAACATTAAGTGCAGAGTTGGGAGTCGATTATGATCGTCAGGCTTCGGCCTTTAAGACATGGGGAGGATATACGTCCCTAAGTTATGTATTTAATGATTTTTTAACGACAGAACTTTATTCTCAATATGTATTGGGCAGTTCCGTCAAATATAATTCAAACAATTATAAAATTGATAACAGTTATACGGTGGGTTTAAGGATAACAACAATGTTTTAATCCATTAAAAAAGGTCCGTTCAGACGGACCTTTTTATTTTCCAGATTTTAGTTATT
>JAZUJZ010000004.1:0-7464 GCA_045643025.1 Alphaproteobacteria bacterium | reverse complement strand
ACCACCACTTTATTATCAAACACCACATGGCAACCATGAGAACGAGCCGCTTTTTGAACCAAACCAGAAATTTGTTTTTCAATTTGAACCAACTTTTCCCGATAGGACTTTTGTAATTCGGCTTGACGCTTTTTGGCGATTTCCGCATACTCACGAGCCAAATCGGCCTGTTTGGCTTTTTGCTTTTCCGATTGAATCTCCTGTTGTGCCACATCCACCCACTTTTCCAACTCAGCCAATTTGGCGTAATGTTCCTTTTGAATTGCCAAAACAGCCGGAGAATGACGAACAACCTCAGTAATATTCACTGTGGCTACTTTTTGTGGTAAGCATCCACGAACACAGAATCCCACCAAAAAGATAAGACATACGCCGACACCCAACATAACTTTACGATTTTTAACCTTTGACACAATATCGGTCCATTTCATTTTTACTTTTTTCATAGCATATCCTTTCAATAAATATGAATATTACCGACTATACATCATCCCACAGAAAAATGCAAGAAAGTATTTCAATATTTTCACAGGTTGATTTTTGATAACCTTTTTGTTAAAATAAATGTATGAAAAAAAAGAAACACATCGCCATTGGTATTTTTCTGGGGATACTCATCGGAAGTATATGGGGTATCAATTCCAATCAAACAAACAACTTAACCATCCTGCACACCAATGATTTACACAGCCATTTTCTCCCCGTAGATACCAATATGCAAGATTGTGCGCAAGGAACAGAGTGTTATGGTGGCTTTGCAAGGTTACAAACCCTGATCAATCAAGAACGAAAAAATGGGGAACAAATTCTCCTGTTAGATGCCGGCGACAGATTTTCAGGGACATACTTTTATACCCTCCATCATGAACAGGATTTAATCCCCGTCTTTCAAAAACTAAATTATGATGCCTGGACACTGGGAAATCACGAATTTGATGATGGATTGAATGTATTGGGAAACTTTTTAACACATGTCAATACCCCCACTGTTTGCACCAACATTATTCTGCCCGAAGGAACAATACCAGCGCAAAAAACACTTCCTTCATTCGTTTTGACAAAAAATAACGTCAAAATCGGACTGTTGGGGGCCATTACAGAAAATGTTCGCACCTCAAGCATGTATGGGGATAGTGTTCAACTAAAACCCTTGATTCAATCATTAAAAACAGAAATAGACAATATGGAAAAGCAAGGTATACATTTTATCATACTGCTGAGCCACTTGGGTTTGGATAAAGATATAGAGGTGGCGCATCTGTTACCCGAAATTGACATTATTATAGGGGGACACTCACATGAATTACTTTCAAATACCTATTCAGGACGGGGACCCTATCCTTTTGTCGTGCAAAACAAAAACGACCAAACACTTATTGTTACAACCGGGGCTTTCGGACGATTTTTAGGAAAACTCAACATTCAAATCAATCAGAAAGGCAAAATTACAAACTATCAAGGCGATACAGTTCCTTTGGCAGACACTATCTCAACCAATACAGAAATCCAACAATTCATTAATGAAAAAGAACAACAACTGAAAAATCAAATGGACAAAAAAATCGGGGTTTTGGTAAACGATATTCCCATGACTCAAAATAAAGATTTCTGTTCCCATCCTTGTCCAATCGGGGATTTTATCACACAAACACTGCTGAAAAAAATTCAAAATATTGATGTTGTTCTCATTAATTCCGGGGCAATACGTGCGGGATTACCAAAGGGAGAAATCACACAAAAAAATCTTTTACAAATGATGCCTTTCGACGGAACTTTGGTCTCAGTCAGAATGAGTGGAGAAAACCTAAAAAAATATCTGGAGCATGGACTTAATCATTTTCAGGAAAATCAACGCACAAATACCTTTTTACAAATGGCGGGAGGTCAATATGACTTTGATCTAAAGACAGGGAAAATAACCTCTCTCATCATTAATGGAAAACCCGTTCAACCGACAAAAATCTACCGTATAGTTCTTCTACTCTTTCTGGCAAAGGGAGGCGATAATTTTCCCATTCAAACAAATTATATCACTCTCCCACAAAATGCCCAACAAATCATAGCTGATTTTTTACAACAACAAAATTAACTTGATTTTTATATCATTTTTTTCTATAATACACCCGAAATGCCCAGGTGGCGAAATTGGTAGACGCGCTAGCTTCAGGTGCTAGTCCTGTCAAAGGGGTGAAAGTTCGAGTCTTTTCCTGGGCACCATATCATCAAACGTGATACACAGCCGAAAGAAAAAAAATGAAACATTTTTGGTATCACCTGAAAAACAAATTATCAAAACCCTATCATACGGGTTTTTTACCCGAAAAAGAGGGACACACAATTTATTTTCAAGAGGTCGGAAATCCAAATGGTTCACCTCTTATTGTCTTTCATGGAGGTCCCGGTGATTCGGGGGATATCGGTTATACATACACCTATGACCGTCAAAAATACAGAATTATTATCTTTGACCAACGAGGGTGTGGCCGCTCTTTATCCCAAAAGCCATTGGAACATAACACTATTCAAGATATCACCAAAGATGCCATGCGCTTATTGGATTATTTAAATATTAAGGGAAAAGTGACAGTGGCCGGGGGGTCTTGGGGCTCTACCTGTGCATTACATTTTTCTGAAACTTATCCCAATCGGGTCAAACGCATTATCGTCTATGCTGTCTTTTTAGCCAGACAAAAAGATGCCCAATATATGTCCCCAATCACCCCTTTGTTCTATCCGGATGCAATAGAAATCTTGAAAAAACAAGCCAAAGGCCAACCTTTAGATAAATACTTTGGAAAACTACTCTTTTCAAACAATCATCAAAACAATCTCAAAGCCATGCAATATTATAAATCCTTGGAGGAAATCACCAGTGATGCCTCTCTGTCCGTCAATTTTATGCCAAGAAAGTTTTCAGATAAAGAGATAAACGAATTCAGAATTTATATGCATTATCAACTGAATCACTTTTTCTTAAAGCCCAATCAATTATTAAAAGAGGCGAAAAGAATTGTCGGTATTCCCATGGAAATTTATCAAAATCGGTTGGATCCCTGCTGTCCGCCCTATCAGGCCTATGAACTTCATCAAGCAATTCCAAACTCACACATCCACATACTCCCCGATAAAGGGCATATCAGTGAGCAGATGTTTTGGAAAATATATGTGGATAATGTCAATGATTATCAATCACATAAATAGTTCTAAACAACAGATTTATTTTTTATGAACTTTATCCAAATAGTTCAACATACCAGGTCTTTTATAAAAAGATTCAGATGGTAAAATACATACACTTGCTCCATCAGAAAAAGCAAAAGTGGATCTGCCACGTGTTTTAGCCGCATACTGACGTAATTCTTTGGTGTAAGGTTGAACACGAAAATATCCAGAATAAATAATATGCTCTAAATCAAAAATATTATCATAACGTATTTTTTTACCAAACGGATAATAAAAGGTATGACGAGAGGCATCGTATCCACGAAGTCGGGATCCATAAATTTTTTCTAACTGACCGGCAGAATTAATATCAACAATCTTTTCATATCTGGTGTTTTGTATTAAGCCCGTCGTATTTGGTGTTGCCAGAGTGGAAATAGGGCGCCATTCAGAGGGGGCCTCTGCCACCAAATGTCCATCTTTATAAAGGCGTTTCCATTTCCAAAATCCCTCTACAAATGTAAAAGGATCATCAATTTTATCCATCCAGGATGCCACGTCTTCTTCTGTTATTAACCTGGTAACCAAAATTCCTTTTTCTCCCAAATTTTGAACAGATACTTTTTTATTTTGACTAAGATTTTCTTTCATATAATTCCTCCACCGAATATTGAATATTCCTCATTATATCACCTTTTTGAAATTTTGTCAAGTAATTTTATCTAAACACCGTGTATGGAGATATCATAATCAATACTTGATTTTTAGGTTCAGATGAAATATAATCATTTTTTATTTGAGGTAGAAAATGATTATTCAAACATTTAAATCAGGTGTATTACACAATAATAATTATGTTGTTATAGATGAAAAAACAAAACAAGCCATTTTAATTGATTGCACACAACCAAATCCAGAAATCATTCAATTTTTAACAGAACAAAAGGCAGAATTAAAATATATTCTGCTCACACACGGTCATTTTGACCATATGCTTGGTGTGGATTACTTTCAAAACGCCTATCGTATCCCCGCTTATTTACACGAAAATGATAAAGATTTACTCAAAAAAATGGAGGTATTTTTGAATTTAATCAATCTCCCCCCGGTTCCTCCCCCAAAAATTACCCATTTTTTTAACAGTAAAACACCATTTTTTTTGGGAGATATACCCATTACTGTTTTTGAAACGCCGGGACATAGTATGGGGGGATGTTGTTTTTTAATTCAAGATCATCTTTTTTCCGGAGATACCCTGTTTGGGGGAACGCATGGCAGAACAGACTTATTGGGTTCCGATGAACAAAAGATGAAAAAAAGTTTATCTATGTTGTTTCAGGTATTGGGGGACCATGTCAAAGTTTACCCCGGCCATGGACATACAACCACTATCGGACAAGAAAGAGGACTTTATACATAATTTTACTTGACTCTTAAATTATTTTGTTTTATCGTAAAAAAGAGGGAGAATTTTGATGGAAAAATCAACAGAGTTATTATTGACGATTTACCAAGAGTTATACGCACAAAAAAGCGTTTTACCCAATGCACCGGCAATGACGATTTCACCGGAAGAACAAAAATCGGAAACTTTTGATAGGGAAAAGGCACACCAAGAAGTCGGTGCAGTTGTTGGATATTTATTGGGAAAATCAGATATTTCAACAGAGTCATGGGAGAACCTACTAAATCTCATTAACCAATATTATGCCAAACAGCCGGAATGGAAAAAAATTTTATTGGACTATCTGGAATATCTGTTAGAACTGGATACAGAAAAGAACACCCAAATGCAAAAAAAACTGCTGGGTGAAATCCAAGATATTTTGAATCAACCTAAATAATTATTTCTTTTTCAAATATCCGATGACCGCCGTAACCGAGGCCGGTGTAATCCCCCGCATCCGCCCCATTGCCCCTATGGTTTGAGGGCGTTCTTTTTCCAACCTTTCCCGAATTTCATTGGAAAGTCCCCCAACTTTTTGATAATCAATACCTTCCGGAATTTTTAACGCCTCATCTTTTTTAAAATCGGCAATATCTTGATTCTGACGGGCCAGATATCCCTGATAACGACCTTCTATCACCAGTTGTTTGGCAACCTCAGCGGAAATTTTTTGAAGTTCGGGGAAAATTTGGACGAGATTCTCCCAAGTGATATCCGGATAGGAAAGTAATTCAAAAGCGGTTCTTTTATGTCCATCCACATTAACAACCAACCCCATTTTTTTGAGTTCTTTTGGTGTTTTAGACAAAGATTGAATCAAAATACGCGCTTGGTTCAATTGCTTTAATTTTTTCTTAAAGGCCTTTGCCCTTTCCTTACCCACACAGCCAATTTTAATTCCAACTGGTGTCAAACGTAAATCGGCATTATCCGAGCGCATGGTCAAACGGTATTCCGCCCGTGAAGTAAACAAACGATAAGGTTCATCCACACCCAAAGTGGTAATATCATCAATCATCACGCCTAAATAACTGTCCGCCCGATCCATTGTGAGTCGTTTCTTTTTACCCAGCGCTTTCAGGCCTGCATTCACACCTGCTAATAAACCCTGCCCTGCGGCTTCCTCATATCCCGTTGTGCCATTGATTTGACCGGCCAAAAATAGGTTAGGAACTTTTTTGGTTTCAAGGGTCAATTTGACTTCCCTTGGATCCACATAGTCATATTCAATCGCATAGGCATAACGCAAAATTTTGACATTTTCCAATCCCGGAATAGAACGTAAAAAGGCCTCCTGAACATCCTTGGGCACACTGGTAGAAATTCCATTAGGATAGATACTATTACCATCCCGTGTTTCCGGTTCCAAAAAGATATGGTGGCTATCCCGTCCCTTAAAGCGAATCAATTTGGTTTCAATACTGGGGCAGTAACGAGGGCCCGTTGAGGTAATCTGTCCGTCAAATAAAGGAGCCCTATCCAAGTTATCCAAAATAATTTTATGGGTTTCAGTGGTCGTATGTGTAATCCAGCAGGATACTTGCTTTTGTTTTAATTCTTCTGTCATAAACGAAAAAGGTTGAGGGGGATTATCCCCGTCTTGACGCTGACATTTTGACCAATCAATAGAGTCTTTATCCAAACGTGCCGGTGTTCCAGTTTTTAATCTGCCCAAAGTCAGACCCAACTTTTTTAATGCGGGCGTAATACCATAACAGGCGGGTTCGCCAAAGCGTCCCCCTTTACTTTGTTCTGTTCCTGTGTGCATAACACCGTTTAAAAAAGTGCCTGTCGTTAAAACGGTCGCTTGAGCATAGATTTTTTTATTATTGGCCACCACACCGATCACTTGACCATTTTCAACCAACAAATCTTCCACCGGGGCTTCCAATAAAGTCAAGTTGGGATAGTTTTTCAATTCTGCCTGCATATATTTCATATACAATTTTTTATCGGCTTGCGCCCGAGGACCTTGAACAGCCGGACCTTTACTGGCATTCAACATCCGAAATTGAATCCCTGCTTTATCAATAATACGCCCCATAACCCCATCCAACGCATCAATTTCACGCACTAAAGTGCCTTTACCTAAGCCCCCGATGGCCGGATTACAAGACATATCCCCAATGGTATTGATATGATGTGTAATCAATAAGGTTTTAGCCCCTACCCGAGGCGCAGCGGTGCAGGCCTCACACCCCGCATGTCCCCCACCCACAACAATCACATCATAATTTTTCATGCTTGAAAACACGGTCTTCCTTCTTTCTTTTTACATCTTCCATCTATAATTTCATAATCCTGTAAACATTGTGAACAATCAATAATATCCTCTTCATTCACGCAATATCCACAAGATTTGTAACCATATTTTAGAACGAGTGGTTTATTGTGAGGGGGATTTTTAAGTATACAACGATATGTGTCCCTATGTTCTACAACCTTTCTATTGGGACAAACATCACAATCTGTTGAAAGACGAACAATACTCCCCCATCTGTCATCCTCACAAGACACACACAGTCCCATTGATAATTTCAAAGGGCGATTTTTGGGACAAAGGGCATTGATATCATGACAAAAATCACCATCACAAATTTGTTTTATACAATGATTATCCGAATCACAAATTGTTTTAATAGGAGGAAAAACAACACTGGCAGATACACCAAAACATAAGCACAGAATAAAGCTAAAAAAAAGTTTTTTCATTTTATTTTCCTATACAAAAATCCTTAAAAATCACATCCAAAAGTTCATCCACCTCTATGCGACCTGTGATACGTCCCAAAGCACGTGCGGACAAACGCAAATCTTCTGTTTTTAATTCTAATTCAGTAACTTGTAAAGAGGAC
>JAZUJZ010000003.1:0-12654 GCA_045643025.1 Alphaproteobacteria bacterium | reverse complement strand
CAAAACATTACCAACCGCAAACACACCTAAAACCCACGCCAATAAAGACCAACCGGCACCTTGGATTAACACCATGACCAAAGAGACAATTAAACCGGTTAAAAATCCCACATAAGGAATAAAACTTAAAATACCTGTCGCCATACCGATCACAGCCCCTAAATCTAATCCCGTTAAACTGAGCGCCAAACTATAATACAGCATTAACAAAACACATACACAAGACTGTCCCCGTAAAAAAGCCGCCAATGTGCGATTTAACTCACCCGCCATTTCTTTGACTTTTGAACGATAACGACCAGGCACTATTTCCATACATTTTTTCCGAATCATAGGTAAATCCTTTAAAATATAAAACAACACAACAGGACTGATAAAAATAAGCATTAAGATATTCACAATCGCCAATCCCCCGGAAATCAATCGGTTCAATCCTGCACCAAAAGCCGTTAAAATACCCACAGCACTTTGGGTAGCCGTATCTGAAAGATGATACATTTCCTGATAGGTTATTTTCGGTTTACCCCATAAAATCACATCTTTCAAATAAGACCATAACTTTTCAGCCATCAAAGGTATCCGGCCGATAAAATCAGTAATTTGCGCCTGTAACACAGGAATCAGTAAAAAGAGCCCTAAGGATAAAATGACCAAAACACCGGCCACAATACACCCCGTTGCAATCCCCCGCCCCATACATTTTGCCAGTTGGCTGACAATCGGATTTAATAAATATGCCAAAATAAAAGCCAAGACAAAGGGCAGTAAAATTCCCTCGACTGCACACAGAAAACCAATAAGAACCCCCAATAATACAATCGGTAAAATAAATTTTTTATTCATATAAAACTTCCTTTCTTGTGAGCGTTCCGCTTTGACCAATTAAATCGGATTGATAGTCCCAACCGACACGCCCCCATTGTTCTGTCAATTCATCAGTCGTGCCTGAATAGGTATAGGAAATCAAAACTTGATCATGATAGACCCCCTGAACCAGCAAATGATTTAAAAATTTGGCCTTTTCAATGCGTGCTTTATCTTGCAACCAACGATTTAAAGTCGGTTCATTCAAATGGGCATAATAAACCTTTTCAACCGGTGCCCTTTGATTAATACGCCAATCATTTTCCAATCGTTTTAAGAGTTCTTCCCACCCGTCAGAAAGCGTATGACCAAAATACCAATCATCTGTATTTTGCTCTTGGATTTTTTGATCATCCACATATACAACGCCGTTGAACCGCCAAGTATCCACCCCCATCGGCATCGCTTTCACAAAGAAAATTCCTTTGGCTTTATAAGTAGTTAATAAAGTTTTCAGAAGTTGCGGATTTTGTTCCTGCAACACACGATTCACCAAAACCATTTCCTCTAAATCCCCATCCGGTAAGACAAAGTCATAAAAATCGGAAAGTCCCTCTTTGGCCCGTAAAAATTGATATAACACATTGTTGTCCTCTAAACCAATGCTTTCCGTTTCTTTTTCTACCACGGGAATCAGCAATAATTTAGGGGGAATTTTTTCCAACACAGCAACCTGTTGAGATTTTAAAAACGATTGAACGGCCGGTTCGTTAAAACCAAACGTTAATGTCGCCCAATAGTCTGTCCGAGTATTTTTTTCATTTTGAATGGACATTTCCCGAATCAAAGGAATAATCTCTTTAATATCCGGCAAGGTTTGACTGAATTGATTTTCCACCCCCAACAGACGACGCATCAATTTTTGAAAAGCCATTGATTGACCTTGCTCAATTGCAAGGGCTTTCGCTTGCTTGGGATTCTCACCTGTTCCCTGCACCGCAACATCAGAGATTTGATAAAAATCGGCCTGCACCATACAGGTCATCATCAGACACATCAAACAAAATAAGACGGATTTAAAATGCATTTTTTTATTGCCCTTTTTTTGAATTCATTGTATTTTAACACAAAAAGAAGTCAAAACGCAACCTAAAAAGGAGAAAAAAATGAACTATGATGCAAATAATGTTTTTGCCAAGATTTTAAGGGGTGAAATTCCCTGTCAAAAAATTTATGAAGACGATCACACATTATCGTTTTATGATATCAATCCGAAAGCAAAAATTCATGCCTTAGTGATTACCAAAGGAATGTATGTTAATTTTCAAGATTTCGTAGAACATTCCTCGGACAAAGAAATTACGGATTTTTTTCGGGCCATTTTACACGTTGCAAATTTATTAGGGCTTAAAGAAGGGGGATATCGCTTGGTGATGAATACGGGGAAAGCCGCCGGTCAAGAAGTCCCCCACTTACACGCCCATATTTTGGGTGGGGAAACTTTACCAACAGATCATTTATAATCAAAAAAGTTTATGACTTTTCTCTTTGGAACGGGCAAAAGAAAAAATCATACTGCCCGTAACGGGATCGCATTCCCGTAAAATCACCGCTACCTCGTCCCCTAATTTATAGACCTTTTGTGTATGGCGTCCGATTAAACGTGACCCTTTTTCATCTACTTTATAATAATCCCCGTGCATGGTTCTGAAGGGAACAAAACCATCCGCCCCGGTTTCATTCATCATCAAAAAGACCCCGAAAGATGTAACGGCCGAAATGCGTCCATAAAACAATCCGCCTATTTTATCATGCATATAGGTGGCCAAATATTTATCCACCGCATTTTGTTCAGCAGAAGCACTGTTTCTTTCGGTAAAGGAAATATGTTCAGCAATATCGGCAAACTGTTTAATTTGGGTTGCTGTTAAGGCACCTCGCCCCAATTTCAAAGCCCCCACCAAAGCCCGATGAACCATCAAATCGGCATAGCGACGAATTGGAGAAGTAAAGTGCGCATAACGTGCCAAAGCCAAACCAAAGTGGCCGATATTTTCCGGACTATATTCGGCCTGGGCTTGCGTGCGTAAGACAAAGGTATTCAAGGCATAATCCATCTTTTTTCCCCTGACACGCATTAAGATTTCATTAAATGCCTGACCGGATACCTGTGGTAACCCTTTTTTCATTCCCAACGAGTGTAAAAAATCACGAAAACGCACCAATTTTTCTTCACTGGGACGGTCATGAACACGATACATGGTTGGGGCATGATACTGTTCCAAGGTTTCCGCTGCGGCTACATTGGCCAAAATCATCATCTCTTCAATCAGTTGCATACTCTCTGTTTGAATGCGTTGAGATACTCCTGTCACTTGTCCATGTGCATTTAATTGCACCTGCCGTTCGGGCACCTCTAACTCCAATACTCCCCGCTTTTGACGTAATTCTTTCAAAAGATGATACACTTGAATGAGGGCGGTTAAAGGTTCTTGAACATTTTCCAAACCTTGATGTGTGGTCATAAACTCTTGCACCTCATCATAAGTTAAACGGGCACGAGAACGAATGAGGGCACGATAAAATTTATGTGATTTTTTTTGACCTTGTGCATTTAACAATAAATCGCAAACCATCGCCCCACGATCTTCATTTGGATTTAATGAACACATTCCATTGGATAACGAAAAAGGCAGCATAGGAATCACACGATCCGGAAAATAGGTGGAATTTCCACGTTTTTGTGCTTCTTTATCCAAACTACTCTCCGGTAACACATACCAAGAAACATCTGCAATTGCCACCCGCACGTGCCACCCTTTATCCGTTTTTTCCGCCCATACCGCATCATCAAAATCCCGTGCATCCGCCCCATCAATTGTCATAAAGGGAACTTGACGTAAATCTTGTCTTTTTTCCAGCGGAGGAAGAACAGCCGATTGTCCCGCTTTTTCAACTGCTTTTGAAAAAGCGGTCGGTAAATGTGCCTGCGCCATCGCCAATAATGTAGGGGCAAAAGGATCTTGAATATTCCCCAAACGCTGTTGAAATTCACCCGCCGTATCAGCATGAACAAATTTCGGAATCTGAATTTCAATAATATCTCCCTCTTTCAATTTAACCGATGGCGGAACATGACGCACATAAAAGGTATGCTTATTTTTTTTATCTGCCGGCACCACTTGTCCATTTTGCCAAACGCCTACTACTGAAACAAGGGTATCTGATTGAACAGGTCTTTCAGATTGATGTCGAAAATGTTTTTTAAAATTTTTACGCATATCTTGAGTCTAATCTGATTCTTATTAAAAAGCAAGTGGACAAAAAAAGAAAAATAGATTATGCTATTTACTATGAAAATCGGTGTTTTTGATTCAGGGTTAGGTGGATTGGTGATTGCAAAATCCCTGATGAATGCTTTACCCCAATATGATTATGTCTATTTAGGGGATACGCAACATTTACCCTACGGCGATAAAACTTCGGGGCATATTCTTTCCTACACCCTGAATGCTATGCGTTTTTTAATTGAGCAAAAATGCGGCCTGATAATTATTGCCTGTAATACAGCCACCGCTGTTACATTAAGATACCTACAGAAACGTTTTTGTCCCACATATAGTCCTTATACAAAAATTTTGGGGGTCATTATTCCAACCATTGAGGAAGCATTGAAAGATAATCCTGACAAAATCGGTGTCATTGCCACAAAAGCCACAATTGCGGCGGATATTTATCGTATTGAACTCAATAAAATCAATTCCGGTTTACCGGTTCTCTCTGTTGCAACACCGGAATTAGCCCCCGCCATTGAACAGGCCGATTTTCCATTAGCCGAAAAAATTATTCAAAAATATGTTCCCCAATTAAAAAATTATCCCACCCTCATTTTGGGATGCACCCATTATCCGTTGGTCAAAACAATCATTCAAAAATATCTTCCAAAGACACGTTTAATTTCCCAAGATGAATTAATTGGGGCAAAACTGACTGACTATTTATCTCGCCATCCGGAGATTGAACAAAATTTAACAAAAAATCAAACACGACATTTTTACATTACAAAAGAAAATCCCCACTATATCCAAGTGGCCCGTCAAATTGAACCAACCCTGTATTTAGAACAAATTCAATTATGATGTTCGGCCAGGGCTTGATTTTGTTTTTTCATAATCTCTTGAATCGCCGTTGTTGCCAAGTCCAACAGTTGTAATAATTCTGGTTGACTAAAAGGGGCCCCTTCGGCTGTGCCTTGAATTTCCAATAATTGATTTTTATCGTTCATCACAAAATTGGCATCCGTTCCGGCATTGGAATCTTCCACATAATCCAAATCCAAAACAGGATTATTTTGCACAATACCGCAAGAAACAGCCGCCACTTGTCCATGCATCGGATCCGTTTCCAATTTGTTTTCACGCAACAAATAATTAATGGCTTGACGCACCGCCACCCAAGCCCCTGTAATAGAAGCCGTCCGAGTTCCTCCATCTGCCTGCAAAACATCACAATCAATTTTAATTGTCAAACCCACCATTTGGTGTAAATCCACAACGGCACGAATACTGCGTCCGATCAGGCGTTGAATTTCATGGGTGCGACCTTCCTGTTTGCCACGCACTGCCTCACGTTCAATACGGGTTGCATTGGCACGGGGTAACATACCATACTCAGCAGTAATCCACCCACTGTGCTGTCCCTTCATCCAAGCGGGAACTTTCGTTTCCACCGAAGCTGTGCATAACACATGGGTATCTCCGCATTTAACCAAGCAAGAACCTTCCGCATGCTTATTGACACCGCATTCAATTGTTAAAGTGCGCATTTCATTATTTTTTCTACCAGAGGGTCGTGTCATAAAAAACTCCTTGTTGATGGAAAAGAGCATATCTTTTTTTGGGGCAAAAATCAAGTCTGAGTCTTGATTTTTTCTTGTTTTTGGACTACATATAAGGATAGTCAAACAAAAGGATATAAGATGAGCAAAACAAAACCCAATCAACCTGAAATAAAAAATAATGAGAAAAATGAAATCAAAACGCCGGCTCCCGTAGCAGAAGAACAGGTTCAAAAATTAGCCGAACAAGTATTACATTGGAAAGATTTGGCTTTGCGTAATGCCGCCGAAATGGAAAATCTGCGCAAACGGTGTGCTTTGGATATGCAAAATACCGCCAAATATGCCAATAAAGATTTTGCAAAAGATATGTTGCCTGTGGCTGATAACTTGGAAAATGCCATGAAACATGCCCGTGTTGAAATGGGGAAACTGAACGAAAAATTACCCGAATTTTTTGCGGGATTTTTTCAAGGTATTGAAATGACCCATAAACAATTAATGACCGCTTTGGAAAAAAACAACGTCAAAAAAATGCAGGATATGGGAAAGGTATTTAATCCTGACAAGCATCAAGTCATTCAACAAGTGGAAGATGCTGCTCATCCCAATGGAACCATTATTGAAGAATTACAAACAGGTTATGAGTTAGGGGATCGTGTATTGCGTGAAGCGATGGTTATTGTTTCCAAAGAACCCTCTGCCAGCGCCTCCTAAATTTCACGATAAAAATTGCCTGTATGACCGGAGGCAACTGTTTTACCGGCTTGCACCAATGAAATAACAGATTGAATTTGTTCGGGTGTATAGGCATGATTTACAAAATCAATGCGGTAAAAATCGGGTGTTAATTGGGAGGCCTCTTTTCCAAAACACAATGGCTTTTCATCGGTTACTGTCACCTGACATCCTTGAATACGCACCTGTAATTTTTGTTTTTCTTTCTTTATGGGCAGGATACATTCCGTGCGCCGACAAGTGGCACATTGATTTTTAATACAATTCCGACTTAAAAACAACGGAACATCTTGATACAAAATCCACACAGTCGGTAAAGGAGTCTTTTGGATGACGTTTTTCAGGTTTTCATGCGTATCCTCTACCGATAAAGTAATCCGAGAAGCCCCCATTTCTTTTGCCATTTGTATGGCCTGAGTATTCATCATATACAAACTGGAATCCCAAGAAACATCTATCCCTGTCTTGGGTAACATTTCCAAATGTCCCCAGTTACTGATTTCCCATTTATGAAAACCATTTTGTAAAAACTGTTGTATCATAGATTGAAAAGGAACTGTATCCAATAAGACAGGCGGTAACGCCAAACGAATCTTTTTTTTGGGGAGAAAAGATAAATCTTTCGGTGTCATGTTTGGGGAAAGAACCAAAATCATTTCGGCCCATTTTTCAAAATCTAAATGAGAAAACACATCTAAACAATCTGTTTTAATTAACCATTGACTCCCTTTTGGAACATGTGTTTTAGATAAAGGTGGTAATGAAACAACAGCGGGTGTAATCACAATCTGATGATACAATTCCCGTCTTAATTGATTGAGTAAAGACATCGGAACAAAAACGTTATTTGTATTTTGAATTTGTAAAACAGGTTGAAAATCGGTATCCTTATATTTATTAAAAACATTCTGAACCGTCTGATTCATTTTATCTATGTCTTTTGCAGTCGTAAAGGTCCCAGGTATTTGGGCGGACCAGGACAAAGCCGTTGCACAAATTTTATCCGGATATAATTGCACGGAAACAGGAATCGACAGACGATTTTTATATTCATCCGGTTTTGGCATTGTAAAAGGATAAGCCCCTTTGACCGCTGTGCTGGAAGCCAAATAAACCGCACTGCCCTTTGGAATAAAGGGGGTGTGCGGGGGAATAACAACCTCCACTTTTTGATGGGCATTGGCTTGAAAGACACTTTTATGATTCACAAATAATTCCTGAACGGAAAATCCCACCGGTTTTTCAATCCCTGCCACTTCAATTTGTAATCCGTCAAATCTGGCCAAATCATGTTGGGTGACAAAACTTAAATGACGATTGATTAACGTCTCTGTTTTACCAATGAATAATCCCCGATGTCCCACAAAATTCGGATCAATGACATCCGATGATTTACCATGAAAATGAAATTTTGTCCATAGCCGAGAAAAAATTTGTCGAATACGTTCTTGACGATTCACATCCTCAACTTTATTATCCAAAATATGACGATAATAATCCACCACAGCCGCCACATATAGGGCTTTCTTTTTACGTCCCTCAATTTTTAATGAGGTAACCGGCATTTTCAAAACATCCATTCCTAAAGCCATATCTTTCATAGAAAAAAAATGGGATGTCTGATTTAACCCTGTAAACAAAGAACGACAAGGATAAGCACACTTGCCACGATTAGCACTGCGCCCCGTTGCCATTGATGAAAAAAGACATAAACCGCTGTATGAATAACACAAAGCCCCGTGAATAAAGGCCTCTGTTTCTAAATTCGGTAATTGAGCAATTTTTTCTATTTCCGATAAAGTTAATTCTCGGGCTAAAACAACCCGCTTGAATCCCAATTTTTGAAGGGCTAAAGCCCCCTCTACATTATGAACAGCCATTTGTGTACTGGCATGCAAAATTAAATCCGGATAACATTGATGAATCAGACGAGCCACACCAAGATCCTGCACAATAACCGCATCCACATGACAATGACGACAAACATTCAATGTTTGAAGTAAATCGGGTAATTCATGTTCTTGAATTAACGTATTCACGGTAACATATACTTGACGATTCAAATGGTGCGCATAGGCCGTTAATTCATCCAATTCTTTTGGGGTGAAATTGACGGCTCCGGCCCGAGCCGAAAAGGATTTTAATCCCAAATACAGTGCATCCGCACCATAATAAAGGGCCGCATAACCGGACTCTAAATCACCGGCAGGGGCCAATAATTCTGGTTTTTTCATAGGGATTATTTTATCAAAAAATCATTAAAAAGTCAATGAATCAACGTAAATCTTCCGGATTCAGTTGTTCAATCACAGGTAAAAATTCGGCCAAGACTTGTTCATAAACTTGCTTTTTAAACGGAATAATTAAATGGGGGGCTTTTTGTGGTTCTGCCCATCTAAACCGAATAAATTCCGGACGTTTTTGAATGCGCAGATTAATCTCCTTTTTCGTTCCGTGAAAAGACATCAAAAACCATTTTTGGCGTTCCCCATCAATTTTTTTATGTATTTTGTTGGGAATATCATAGGTATACCAATTTTGGGACATGGCAATCATTTTGGTGTTGTCTTGAGTCATTCCTGTTTCTTCATACATTTCACGCCACGCTGCCATTTCGGGTGTTTCTCCTTCATCAATTCCCCCCTGTGGCATCTGCCAATGATAAGACGAATTCTGTGTCCAAGCACGATAAGCCAAAAACACTTTCTTATCTTGATTCAAAATCATTAATCCGACAGCATCACGATAATTTGACATTTAACCTTCCTTTTGATTTGCCACCCAAATGCCTTGCACTAAATCCAAGGCCCGTTCCAATTGATAATCTAAGGGTTTTGTTTCTTTTTTGTCTGCAGGTGCTTCTTCAAACGGATTTTTGGATTCCGGAATATGATCCAAATCTAAGGCACCCATTAAATTTTCCTCACCATATCCCGTCAATACAGGATAGGCCTCAAACTTACCCCGTGGGATTTCCACATCAGGTTGAATTCCCTTGGTTTGAATAGAATTACCCGAGGGCGTATAATACCGGGCTGTCGTAATTTTAATTGACCCGAATCCCGGAATTTGACGCACACTTTGAACAGAACCTTTTCCAAAGGATTTTAACCCCGCAATAACGGCACGTTTATGATCTTGTAAAGCCCCAGCCACAATTTCACTGGCACTGGCAGATCCTTCATTAATCAACACAACCACAGGTAATCCATGTGTTTCATCCCCTTCTTTAGCACTGAAACGCATTGTTTCCTCAGGGTTACGAGAACGTGTGGAAACAATTTCCCCCTTTGTTAAAAACAAATCAGCCACAGCGACTGCTTCCTCTAACAAGCCCCCGGGATTATTGCGTAAATCCAGCACAAATCCTTTAATCTTGTCTGAACCAATCTCTTTAATGAGTTTTTGAATGGCTTCTTTGGTCTTGGTTCCGGTTTCCTCACTGAATGTGCTGATACGAATATATCCCACCTCTCTTTGAGATGAAAATTTAACCGGTTTTACTTGAATCATTTCACGGGTCAAGGTCACAGTAAATGGTTTTTTATCCTTGCGATAAATCCCCAATTTAACCTTCGTTTTCGGTTTACCCCGCATTTTTTTCACCGCTTCATTTAAACCCATCCCCATCACAGAAACACCATCAATATGACTGATGTAATCTCCTGCTTGCAAACCCGCTTTTGCCCCCGGTGTATCATCAATCGGTGCTGTAATACGAACCAAATCTTTATCGGACGTTACCTCTAATCCTAATCCGCCGAATTCCCCCTTCGTTTGTGTTTGAATTTCCTGAGTTTCTTCTAAATCTAAAAAACCGGAATGAGGATCCAAAGACGTTAAAACACCATCAATAGATTTTTCCACCATTTGGCGATAGGAAACTTCCTCAACCGAATCTTTTTGGATTTGTTCAAAGGTCGCCCCCAATAAATCCATTAATAAATAGGGATCATCCTGTGGCACAGGTTGAACTTCTTTGGCACAAACCATCGTATGAACACACACACCCATCATTAAAATACAGAGCTCTTTTTTCATTTTATTTCTCCTTGACGATACCAGGGCTCCGGATCAATGGCCTGCCCTGAATGACGTATTTCCAAATACAAATTGACATAATCTTGTCCCATACCGGCAATCGGCTCACCGGCTAATAATTCTTGCCCCACCGACACATGAATCGTTTCCATACCGGCCAATACCGTCATATATTCATTCCCATGATCAATGATTAATAATTGACCATAATTTTGAAATGGGCCGGCAAATAATACAACACCGTCAAAGGGTGTAATGAGTCGTGCCATCGGTCGTGTCCGTAAAACAACCCCTTTTGTATGGGCCCCTGAAACACTTTTATCCCCGAACTTTTGAATTAACACACCCTTTGCAGGCCAACTCAAATGCCCACGTGCTTTGGCAAAAGTTCCCGTTCCCATCGGACGAATCGGTTGTGTTTTTTGTTGGCGCAGTTTTTGTTCCTCTAATTTTTTTAACAAATCTTTTAAGTCTTTTGCTTTGTCTGCCAAAACCTTAGCTTTCTGTTTTGATTTTTCATAATCAGAAGTATATTGCGCCTGCATAATCTTTTTTTGTTGTAACAAACGATTCATTTTTTTGTTTTGATCACTTAAATCAGAATGCGCCCGACGAATTTGTCCCATCTTTGTACCGATATTTTCACGCATCTGAGCCAAGTCAATTAAATTTTGACGTGTTTCTTCCGAGAGTTGTCCGATCACAGGTAAACTATAGCGCATGAGCATTTTACTGCGCAAAATCTGAATGGGTAATTTTTTTTGCACATATAACAAAGCCGATGGACGTAGAGCCAGTGTTTGCAGCCCCTTCATCACACGATACAATTGTTTATCGGAAAGCGCCAATTTTTCCAGTAATTCTTTTTCTTGACGTTCATAGTTTTTCTTTTGTTTTTCTAATTCAGATAATTTCCCCTCTTGTGATTGAATCTTTTGGGCCGTTGAAACTAAATCTTGTTGCACTTCTTTCACTTCACGACTTAAAACCACGGCTTTTCTTTGGGATTCTTCTTGGGCTTTTTTTTCCTGTTCCAGTTGTTGTTCTACCTGTTTTAATTCGGCAACACTGGGCTGAACGGCAGCAGAAGTCCCTGTTGCCCATAACAGTAAAAAAATCAACCCACAATACTTATTCAACATGATCCTTTTCCAATAAACTGGTTCCTGTCATCTCGGCCGGTTGAGGTAAATTCAATAAATCCAACAAAGTCGGTGCGACATCTGCCAAACGTCCGGCCTTCAATCCGGCAACATGATGGGCATTAAATAATACCGCTTTAACAGGTGTATTGGTATGACTGGTTTTTGGCTTACCGTTTTCATCCACCATATCCTCACAATTACCATGATCCGCCGTAATAAGAGCACAGCCGTCTTTTTGTTTCAGTGCCTCCAAAACTCTTCCCAAACAAGCATCCACGGTTTCCACCGCTTTAATGGCCGCAGGAATAGACCCCGTATGTCCCACCATATCACCGTTGGCGTAATTCACCACAATCACATCAAATTTATCCTGATGGATGGCATCCACCAATTTATCGGTTACTTCCACCGCACTCATTTCCGGTTTTAAATCATAGGTTGCCACTTTTGGACTGGGCACCAAAATACGTTCTTCATTGGGGAACACTGATTCTAATCCCCCGTTAAAGAAAAAGGTCACATGGGCGTATTTTTCTGTTTCGGCAATTCTGAGTTGTTTTAAGCCCGCATTTGCCACTTCTTCCCCAAAAATATGTTTCAATTCTTCGGGTGGAAACAGGGTTTTCATCCATTGTTTATGTTCGGATGAATACTCGGTCATCATGACGGCATCTGAAAAATTTACCACACGGGAACGCACACACAAATTAAAGTCCGGTTGCAACAACATCCGATTGATTTCACGCGCCCGATCCGAACGATAGTTCGCCATCATCACGGCATCCCCATCTGTCATGCCTTGATAATCCCCAATCACAGCGGGCACCATAAATTCATCAAAGACATTTTCTTGATAGGATTTTTCAATCGCCGCATCGGCTGAATCAAAGCGATTTCCTTGAGCATTGACAATGGCTTCATAGGCCAATGTCACCCGTTCCCACCGATTATCCCGATCCATACCATAATAACGACCGCCCAAAGTGCCAATCTTTACCAAAGGCATGTCATGGATAGATTCAACTAATTCTTGAACAAAGCCACGCGCTGAAGCCGGTGGCGTATCCCGTCCATCCAAAAAGCCATGGA
>JAZUJZ010000002.1:0-6389 GCA_045643025.1 Alphaproteobacteria bacterium | reverse complement strand
GTATTTTTGCAAATACCGTTGCGGCGGGTGGTTTTGTGCGGGCTATTCGTGCACCTAAGACAGTGGATAAACCCCGCAGTTGGTTTGATAAAATGAATGCCTTTGCCGTTGAAAACGAAATGGGCGGCTTGGGTTATATTGTTCGGGCGGCCGAAGGAAACAAAGGTCCGATTGCCAAAAAATTGGATGAAGCTCGTTTAAGTAAATTATTTGAACTGACCGGTACCGAAGTGGGCGACAGCGTTTTCTTCGTCTGTGGTAAAGATGAAAAGGCGGTACTCTTTGCCGGAAAAGTTCGTAACCTGCTGGGACATGAATTAGATTTGTTTGAAAAGAATGCCTATCGTTTCTGCTGGGTGGTGGATTTCCCATTCTATGAAACCGATCCTGAAACAGGTAAACCGATGTTCAGCCACAATCCATTTTCTATGCCGCAGGGTGAATTGGAAGCTTTACAAACCAAAAATCCGTTGGAAATCAAGGCCTATCAATTTGATATGGTGGGAAATGGTTTGGAAATGCTTTCGGGTGCTATTCGGAATCATCGGCCGGATGTGATGTATAAGGCCTTTGAAATTGCGGGTTATGGTCCAGAAGTGGTGGAAGCCAAATTCGGCGGTATGCTGAATGCCTTTAAGTATGGGGCACCTCCACACGGTGGGGCCGCCTTTGGTTTTGACCGTATTGTGATGATGTTGGAAAATGAAGACTTTATTCGTGAAGTCATTGCTTTCCCATTCAATCAACAAGCCCAAGACCTGTTGATGCATGCACCGTCGGCGGTTAGCGAAAAACAATTACGCGAAGTGCATATTAAATTACGCTAATGCACAAAAAGGTTGTTGTTAAAACGAACGAATATTTGGAATCAGAACGTCAATGGCTCATAAAACAAAAACAATTGACGGGAGATTCCTTTTATTCGGATCGGTTAAAACGGGTGGATAATTTGATTTATCGTTTGGGAAGTCATAAATATACTTTGACGATTTCCTATGATGATCGGGAAGATTTATTATCCCATGTTGAGGAAAAAATCTATGCCAAACACCCCTATACAATTTTTGATAGATTAAAACAGAAAGTGCGATAAACTATATTGAATTTTATTCTTGACAATTTTGGGTAAAAAAATTACTGTTTAATCATAAAGGGGGAGTATGATATGTCCGATTCATGGACGGATTTATTGTCTTATTGGCATTCTATTCAACCGTTGATTCAAGCGGGGTATCATTTATTGGATAAGGAAGTTTCTATGGGCCTGCCTGGGCCCTGTATGCCCGCCATTTCCCAACACCAAGATTCAGGAATCGGTTCCCCGTATGGTTTGGGGGCAAAACGGGTGTGGGATTTCTTCGCTTCTACCCTTCATAAAATTCAATTAGGCCCCGGGGGACAAACGAATCGTTTAACCGGTCATTCTCCATACATGTCCACCTTGCAGTCTAATCCATTTTTTATTCCATTGGAAGCATTGGTGGAGCGGGGGCAGTTATCCGAAAACATCCTGAATGAAATTTATGCCACGAATGAAGCGGGTGGAGATATTGATTTTAATCGGGTGGAAAAAAATTATCGGCGGGCTTTAATGTGGTCCTATCGTCATACGGCAAAATCGGGGACATTTACCGAGCATACACGACAATTATCGGATACCTTTTTGGATCAAAACACTTATCCTTATATTGCGGATTTACAGGTTCAATTTCCCCGTGAGGTTGTTCAAAAGAACAGGGAACTTTTTTTGCGCAATTTTACATTGGGAGCTCCCCCGGATATGTTTTCCACAAAACCCCAAAGTTGGGGCTTTCCGGTTTTAAATCCCCGATATTTGTGGGATGAAAAGAATAAACTCGGACCCGCCGGTCGATTGTGGCAAGATGTGATTCGTTCTACCCTTCATGGTGCGCGTGGCGGATTGCGGATAGATCATTTTATCGGATTTGTGGATCCCTATTTAATTTCGCAAAGAAAGTGTATTCCGAATGGTCGATTGTATTCCAGCCCAAGCCATCCCGCTTTGGCTAAATATGCTTTACCGGATTTTGAATCATTTAACCGAATAACGGAACAAATTTTGCTTCCTGTATTGCGGGAATATTCCTTAGATGTAATGGATTTGTATTTGGAAGATATCGGGGCCCGCTTTGCTGCATTAGATCGGGTTATTTCCCACTTTGGATTGGGACGATTGTTGGTGGCAGAGTTTCGTGAACCTTGGAATCCGAATCATATTTATCAATTAAATTTGGCGCGCAAAACAGATGTAGCCGTCTTGGATACCCATGATACGCCCTCTATTCAAAGTTTCTTTGATTCCTTGGATGATGCCAAACGCTACCAACATGCCACAACTTTGGCAAATCACTTGCGGTTTAACTATAACGATTCATTAAAGTCAACCCAAGCACTGACCCGTATGCAATGGGGTGAGTTAATGTTAAGTCCCGCCCGTCGGGTTCAAGCCTTTTTCACCAGTTGGACGGGACAACAGGGACGCTATAATACGCCGGAATCTCGCAACAGTTGGCGGTTGCGTTGTGCGGTGGATTTTGACGAACTGTACTTTCGCAATTTATATACGGGTATTGCCTATAATCCATTGGATGCTATTGCCTTGGCGATTTATGCCAAAGGGGATGAATTTTATAACGCTCACGATTCCTTTGTTTTCGCTTTGCGTCAGGCGGAAGATAAACTAAAACAATTAATTGCACAATGGATGTGTTAAAAAATCAGTAAAGTTCTTGACATTTAATTTATCCTGATGTATAATCACTTTCGCTTTGGGTTGGGCGATTAGCTCAGTTGGTAGAGCAACTGACTCTTAATCAGTGGGCCCAGAGTTCGAGTCTCTGATCGCCCACCAGTTTGAATTTCTCTTGGGGTGTCGCCAAGTGGTAAGGCAACGGTTTTTGATACCGTCATTCGTTGGTTCGAATCCAGCCACCCCAACCAAGTTGTACAAGTCGTCAAAAATGGCGACTTTTTCTTTTATTTGCAAGCGCTTATGTCGGCTCGGGCTGATGCTTTTGAAAAATAGCTAAAAAATATCAGTTCCGAACCCATTACGCAAAAAATCCTTATTTTTCAATATTGACTAAAAAATTTTTTTAATTAGAATGTAAAGATAGATAGGAGGTCTATATGAGAATTCGAAAAGCAACACTTGCCGATGCTCGTGATATTAAATCTGTACACTATCATGCATGGACAACAAACTATAGAGGTTATACACCAGACGAATATTTGGATTCAATGAAGTTTGATAACAAATCCATACAAGAAATGACCAATTATATGAAAGAGGATGAATTTTTCGTTGCAGAAGAAAATGGGCGTGTTATAGGATTTACAGAACTTAAATATCCTGATGACAAGACGGTTGAAATTGGCGGGTTATACGTTCATCCTGATTTTCAAAAAATGGGAGCTGGTTCTGCTTTAATGAAAAAAGTCTGTCAGATGAAAAAGAAATTAGGTTATGATAAGCTGATTTTATGGACAATTAAAGATGGACCTTCTTTGGGTTTTTATGCAAAGCAAGGATTGAAACCATCTTGTGTGCCTGAGAAGAAACATGGTCCGTTTATCGCTATCCAATTGGAAAAAAATTTAGTTCTTGATACAACAGATCCTCAACCCATTCGCAGAACGTCCCCACATTCACGGTCTTAGGCAACGGGTTCGGAAATTGCACGACGAGTCCAGCCAATAAAATAAGCCCTTGATTTATCAAGGACTTATTTTTTTTGATGGCGTGTTTGGATTCGGCCCAACAGTTCGGTGAGCATCGGCGAACGACGCCACAGGCGGTCCAAGCGTAGCGCAGGATAAATGGCATCGCCATTTACAATCAGCCACCCGAAATCAACAATCGAACTCATTTTGTGATAAGCACTTGATTTTATTATGTTTCATATTTTTGAAGATTTTTGATGCGCTTTAAAACTCATGCCGATATTCGAACTTTTTAGGGTATTTGTAATATCTCTATAGGACCTACATCAAACTTGTTGACAAGGTATTATTTCTTTATTATAATGCAGATAGATTTATGAATTTTAACGAAGGAATAATAAAATGCTAAATATAAATGTAAGGAGATTGCTAAAAGAGTTATCGCGCACAGCAGAAAATATAGAAAAAACAGAAGATATGTTATCCTCAATGGATATGTATAAAAAGTTTGGTGGATCTCCTATGTACTATTCAAATATATTAGCGAGTATTTATAATTCAGAATATAATTATTTTGTTAGTAATGAAAAAAAAACGACCAGTTGTCGTATTCACAAAACCAGCAAAAGGACATCCTTGCTTTTGTATTTCTGATGAGAAAGGGGCCTTAAAAGCTTTTATGCAAATAGCCAAGGAAAAATATAACTATGACATAGAACAACAACTTATAAATAAAAATTTACCAGAAAAAGGGCCAGATATGCTTTCATCTCTCGATTTAAAAAAAGAGTTTGGAGGACAAGATGCTAAGTATACAGCAAGACTTTCTGATATTTATCAAGATCCATCTCGAAATAAATATATAAGCTCAACCGGTACAGAGAAGCCATTAGTTGTAAAGGTAAAAAGTATAAACGGGCAACCAATATTGTGCATTGTAAACCATGGTGATGCCCTTAATGAATTTATAAAAATTCTCAGAGAACAATATGCTTGGGATATATTAAGAGTAAAAAATGATAAGGATATTCCTTTGGTCGATAACACTATGTTATCTTCAAGTGCACTTAACAGGCTTTTTCAAATTAGTACTTCTAAATGTGAAGATTTTTTAAATTCTGTGTATAAAAATACGTCTCAAAATTTTTATATTGATGCTAATGGTGATAAACAACCCATTATTATTTTAAGAAGATCTATCCGAGGTTTATCCCTGCATCCTTATGTAGCAAACAAAATTAATGCATTAAATGCTTTATTGGAAATTGCTAAAAAACAAGGTATAAGCTTTATACCAAGAGAAGGTCAGCAAGCTGGATTGGATCAATTAATACAAACACTTCCATTAAAAAATAAAGAAATGTTTTCTTCTGCTGATTTGGAAAAAAAATTAGGTGGAAGAGCAGACTACTATGCGAATGCTTTAAAGGCAATTTACGCAAGAGAAGATAAAAACATTTATTTTGATTCTTCGGGAAAAGAATATCCTATTGTTATAAAAGTTCAAAATTCTCTTGGTCATGTCTTCCTGTGTGTTTCCAATGAAAAAGGGGCACTAAGGCGCTTTATCAAGCTTTATGGAAATATAGTTCAACCAGGTCGAGAAGAACTGCGCACTGCGTTGTACCACTCTCCAACACAAACAGAAAGAGCTAAAATTTCACATATATTGTCAGAAACAAATCGTGTACGAAGAAATTTGGCAAAGAAAATCCTAAACTATTTAAAAAATAAGAGTCAACAAAAAGACAGATTATAGGGGAGATTTACGAAAAAGATTGGTACATGCTTCATCAAATGATGAAAAACAATCATTGATAAAATAATTAATTGCAGATACACCTAAAATTACAAAAAAAATGTATCAATTTTATTCTTCTATAATACTCAAAAGGCATTCCAGATAAGAAAAGGATGCTCATGTGTATATAATTACCAGTTCCCGTTCTGCACAACATCTCTATCCAATAATAACTCCCTGATTTATCAGAGATTTATTTTATTAAAAATTGAATAAAAAAATGGCACCAGATGGTGAATCAATTAATCTTTTTCTTGTTCCGTTAGTAATTTTTTGTAATGCTTTGCGGACATTATGCCACCGAAAGAATGACGGACAGGATGTTGGATTGTTTCACCTTCGGTATAATTATTGGGGGTAGGGGGCATTTTACATTCTGAACATTGGGTTATTTTTTGTATCAGAGCACCGATAATAACTGGTTTATTGTTCCAATTTATACAAACTGGGATGGCTTCCTTTTTGGATAAATGATATTCTGTTTTTTCAAATTCAACAGTTTTCATACTTTTATCAGAATGATATGTTACTTTTTTCCCAAAAAATGGTAAATGGTCTTTAATGAACTTTAACATAGTATACTCCTTGTTAAGAAATTACTTTAACTGTGTTTTATACAAGGCAGCGTAAACGGAATCGGATTTTTCCAACAATTGTTGATGGGTTCCTTGTTCCTTAATTTCACCATGATCAACCACCACAATTTGGTCCGCATTTTTGACCGTAGATAAGCGGTGGGCGATAATAAACACTGTTCGATCTTTCATCAGGTTATAAATGGCCTGTTGCACAATTTCTTCGGATTTATTATCCAAGGCAGAAGTCGCTTCGTCCAAAATAACGATAGGGGCGTTTTTAATAAAGGCCCGAGCAATTGCCACCCGTTGTTTTTGACCACCGGACA
>JAZUJZ010000001.1:0-3500 GCA_045643025.1 Alphaproteobacteria bacterium | reverse complement strand
TCAAATTCAAAATCAATCCAAGAACCACGATAGGGGATAATACGGGCACTAAACAAAAATTTACCAGAAGAATGAGTTTCCCCATTATCGTGTCCAAAAAACACACCGGGAGAACGATGCATTTGACTGACCACCACACGTTCTGCGCCATTGATGATAAAGGTTCCTCTCTCTGTCATTAAGGGTAAATCGCCCATATAGACATCTTGTTCTTTAATATCACGAATGGTTCTGGCACCTGTTGTTTCATCAATATCCCAAACCATTAAACGCAGGGTTGCACGAACCGGGGCAGCAAAAGTTAAATCCCTTTTAAGACATTCATGAACATCAAATTTTGGTTGATCTAATTCATACTTTACAAATTCTAAATCTCCACGACCCGCAAAATCATGAATTGGAAAGACCGACTTAAACACAGCTTGTAATCCAGAATCCGTCCGTTTGTCAGACGCAACTTCTGCCTGTAAAAACTGTTTATATGAATTCATTTGAATGTCAATTAAGTTTGGCATTTCAATAACAGATTCAATTTTACCAAAATTTTTCCGAACACGGCGATGGTTAATCTCAGATTTTATCATAATGTGCAACCCCATTTTTTTATCAAAACTTTTTTGGATGAAAAGGCACCCAAGACCTTTGCTTATTTGACGGGCAAGGGGTTGCCCCTGAAATTCAAGAGCAACCCTCCCCTAAAGGTTTAAGCAACCTTATTTAAGTTCAACCTTAGCACCAGCGGCTTCCAGTTGTTTCTTCATTTTTTCGGCATCTTCCTTAGCAACACCCTTCTTTAATTCTTTTGGTGCACCATCAACTAAGTCTTTAGCTTCTTTCAAGCCCAAACCGGTAATACCGCGAACTTCTTTAATCACAGCAATTTTATTGGCACCGGATTCGGCCAAAATCACGTCAAATTCTGTTTTTTCTTCGGCAGCACCGGCAGCAGCACCAGCGGCAGCTACAGCCACAGGAGCAGCAGCACTGACGCCCCATTTTTCTTCTAATTGTTTTGCTAATTCGGCAGCTTCTAATACTGTCAAAGAAGACAATTCATCAATAATTTTGTTTAAATCAGTCATTTTAATTTCCTTTTCTTTTTTGATTTAAGTTAAACAATTAAGCAGCTTGTTCTTTTTCGGAATAAGCTTTTGCCAATCTGGCCAATTGACCAGCAGGAGCTTGCAACAAACCAACCAACTTGCCACGCAATCCATCCAAAGATGGCAAAGCAGCCAATTGTTTGACTTTATTTGCATCAATTTGTTCCCCATTCATGACACCACCGACAATTTCAAATTTATCGGATTCTTTTGCCATTTTCACAACTGCTCGGGAAGCCGCAATCTCGTCTTCCGAATAAGCAATTCCTGTGGGGCCCTTTAAGAAATCCGCCAAGGATTCACAAGGGGTTCCTGCCAGAGCCAATTTAGCGAGACGATTTTTGGCAACTTTATAACTGGCGCCATCTTCACGAATCGCCTTTCTCAAAGTCGTTGTTTGATCCATTGTCAATCCATTATTATGAACGACAACAACCAATTTAGACTTTTTGAAAACGTCAGACAACGCACCAATCAATTGTTGTTTTTCTTCACGTTTCACTTTTTTACTCCGTTTTATAAGAGGTTTCCCTCTTGGTTTCTACACAAGATAGAGGTATGACCCTTTATCTTAACTACCCTGTCCAGAAACCGGTTTTTATTCCAAAGGAACTTGACCGTTCTGTCTATGTCGGCGAGGTGTTCCTCATTAAGTTTATCCTGTGATAAACGCCCACAGTCTTGGACAGGCATTTTTTTGCCGACTCGTTACCGAATCGGCAAAACTCATTTAGCCGACAATACTTGGCACAGTAACCTTAACACCAACACCTTGTGTTGTGCTTAAGGCCACATAAACCAAATAAACGCCCGAAGATGTCGCTGGCTTTAACGCAACCAAAGCTTTGACAAATGCTTTGACGTTTTCGGCAATCTTATCAGCATCAAAACTGGCTTTACCAATACCGGCATGCACAATTCCCGCTTCATCAACACGGAATTGGACTTGACCTGCTTTGGCCGCTTTTACAGCAGTCGTCACATCCATCGTCACAGTTCCCAATTTGGGATTTGGCATTAAACCTTTCGGTCCCAAGATTTTACCAACACGACCGACCAACCCCATCATATCTGGAGTGGCAATCAAACGTTGGAAACCAATTTTTCCAGCTAAAATATCATTCATTAAATCATCATCACCGACAATATCGGCACCGGCGGCTTTTGCCTCGGTGGCTTTTGGTCCTTTTGCAAAGACAGCCACTTTTAATGTTTTACCGGTTCCGGCAGGCAGAGCCACAGCCCCACGCACCATTTGGTCGGATTGTTTTGGATCAACGCCCAATTTGACAGCGATATCAATCGTTTCATCAAATTTAGCCGTTGCATTTGCTTTCACCAAAGCCACCGCTTCGTCTAAAGAGTAAGCTTTTTTCTCAATGGCTTCATAGGCCTTTTTTAATCTTTTTCCTGTCATTTCCTTACCCCACGACTTCAATACCCATAGAACGTGCCTGACCAGCCACCATTTCCATAGCAGCTTCCACTGTATGACAGTTCAAGTCCGGCATTTTCTTTTCGGCGATTTCTTTAACTTGTGCTTGTGTTAATTTTCCAGCTTTTGTGCGCCCCGGAGTTTTACTGGCACTCTTAACACCGGCCGCTTTCTTAATGTAATAACTGACTGGAGGAAGTTTTGTCACAAAACTGAAAGTCCGATCTTTATATGCTGTAATAATTACAGGAATAGGAGAACCCGGTTCTTCTTTTTGTGTTTTAGCATTAAATGCCTTACAAAAATCCATAATGTTTAAGCCTCTTTGACCCAAGGCCGGTCCCACTGGAGGGGATGGGTTTGCTTTACCAGCTTCAATTTGCAATTTGATAAAGCCCACAATTTCTTTTGCCATTTTATAACCTCTTTATAGCATTTTGTTTTTTTAGTTCATTCGGTTTTCACCTTAGGTTTCGTAGTGCGATGATGGCTCATCTTCTACAAAAGGAAACGGACACGAACTAACTATATCCGCCCCTTTACTATGGTCTAGACCTTTTTGACCTGACCATAGGTTAAATCAACAGGCGTTGCCCGCCCAAAAATAGATACTTGAAGTTTCAAACGTTCTTTTTCCGCATCCACCTCTTGAATTTCACCCACAAAGCTGGCAAAAGCACCATCAATAATTTGAACCTGTTCGCCCACTTCAAAGGTCAAAGAATTACGAGGACGAGTAACCCCCTCTTCTACTTGATTTAAAATATGTTGTGCTTCGGTCTCTGTAATCGGTGTCGGTTTTTTACCGCCCAAGAATCCTGTTACTTTCGGAGTCTTAGCCACCAAAGTCCAGGTCGCGTCATTCATTTCCATCTTGGCCAACACATATCCGGGAAAGAATTTACGAGTCGTTTCTTTCTTTGTCCCGTTTTTAACATTCGTCACTTTTTCAGTCGGCACCA